>NZ_JBSFLB010000007.1:0-252613 GCF_053598835.1 Streptomyces sp. NPDC001070 | reverse complement strand
AACATCTTCAGCGGCTGGGGCACGCCGATCGACTGGTGCGCCGACAGCAGCACCCACCGCGTGCGGTGGGGCCCCACGATCAACTTCGTCCGCATCCTCCTGGCCGGCCCGGCAGCCCTCACCACCTTCCGGCGCGCCGCACGCCGAGCTCGTTTGGAAGCGAACCTGGGGGCCATCTTGGACGCGTCGTCGTACCCGATGGGCTTCCCGCAGGTACCTGGTCAAGGAGCATGTCGGTAAGGACGTGATCCCAGGACCGGTTCCCCCGAAACGCCCATCGCGTTGAGTGGTGCAAAGATCGTGCCCCCACCTCGTGCGCTCGCCTTCCCAGTCGTCCTGTGTCCTGGGAAGGCACGACACTTTCGTTTCGCCCGAACTCGGGTGGCGCCGACCAGTCAGTCCCCGGCGCGGCTCCGAACGAAGTGGATGCCGAAGGCCGCAAGCACGACGGCGACCAGGGCGGTGCCGATCGAACCGTCGGATTGCGCGGTGCCGAAGCCGTAGATCACCGTGATGACCGCAGCAAGGAGAAGCACGCCTCCCAGTAGACGACGCCATGTGCGGCTCGTGTTCACTTCTTCCCCCTGATTTTGAGCTGCCATCTGCTGTCGCGTTGGCGAGTTGGACCAGGACGACCGCGTCAGGCACGGTCTGCGCGGCGCCCTGCCTCGGCAAGCGGTCGATCGCCGACCGGACCTCTGCGGCGACAGCAGGGGCGGTGGCACATGCGTACCCGAGTCCCGCCAGCGCCCTCCGTGCGATGTAGTCGGGCAGGAGGTCCCTTCCCGGGGAGACATCACATGGCCGGTCGGATGAGCCGAGGTACCGCGTGATCGCTTCCTTGAGGTGCCTGCCCTCCTGCTGCCAGCGGCATTCGCAGGGTCGGCGTTGCCGACTTCGTCAGCCAGCCGTACCGCTGTCTCCAGGTCCGGGAGCGACGGCTTTCCCCGGAGCACGCCGGCGACAGTGGCCGATGCGGCTTTTCCCACGAGACCCGGATCAAGCCGTTCGCCGAACGCCCTCAGGCCGATCCGGAGGTGCTGGACACGCAATGCGGCATCCTTTTCCGAGTGGACGGACAGGGACTTCGTCCACCATTCGGCGATTCCGCCCGCATCCAGCGTCCGGGTGGGCATTCCCGTGTCGGCCAGAACGGCCATGGCCGACGCCGTGCGATAAGGATCCTCGGTTGTCAGGGCGACGGTCGTCATGCGTGAGGGCCGGTCGGCAAAAGAGGCGGCCAGCCGGTTTTCGAGCTCCACTGGAGCGTGCACGCCGGGTTCGATCCGCAGGCCGGCGTCCTGCGGCGTGCTCTCCTGGCAGCCCGCGACAGCCATGAGGACCGCCGTCAGGAGTACGGGTACGCGGACACGGCGCCGGGGGGCGGCGACGATGCTCCGCCCCCCGGTTATGCGCGGTGACATGCTCAGACGGTCCCACCCACGGGGCTATTCCGCCGGTAGGCGTTCACGTCGTAGTGCGTGTTGCCGTACTTCATGCTGGCCGTGGCGCTGTGATTGACCCAGATCCAGCGACCGTGATCGGCGACGACGGAGGAGTTGGGGTCGCCCTGGTACACGCCCGTACCGCAGTCGTCATCCGCGCCAATGCTGCCGCAGAACCGCGCCTCGCTTGCTGATACTCACTACTTGCTCCCCGATTTGATTCATCTCGCCACGGAGGAGCGACACGTCTACGGCGCTGCCCCCGTCGCGCTGGATCGGTGCCGCGTCGGGGAATTTAGATTCCCTGGCAGCGATACCGTTCAAGGGTCAACCGAATTTCTTCCCCCTGGCCGGAGAGGCCTCGGTCGAACGCCTTGATCGAAGACTCTCTTGTTCTGATCGAAAACAGCAAGTCACCTGAGTTAGACATGAGGTTGACTCCAACACCTGATTGAATATCGAAATATTGAGGGCTGGAATCTCGGCCGGCGCGTCAAGCTGTCTCATCACCACGCACGGGAAAGCGGCGAGGAAAACCGCTGAGACCTGCCCAGCAGATCCAGGGGGCGTCTGATCCACGCCATGAAGGGTGCGATGGACCCGTCGCCATTGCCGCCCAACAAGCACCTCACGCGCCAGGAAGCCCAGAGGCCGATCGCGGCCGCCGCGCAGGCGGGCCCGAGCTGTCACACCGATCCCGACGCCGGCTGGTACGTACGTGAGGGCGACCACCGAGACCCCGACAGCACCCACGTCGCCGACGACATGGAGCCGCCCAAGAGAGGGCGGAAGCAGACGTCCACCACGAGTCAGGCCGCAAAGCCCTCGCTCTCAAAGCGGCACCTCTTCGGCTTCGATGCCCACCTCGCCGTCACGCGGGATACCCAGCACTTCAAGCCGCTCCTGGACGACGGGACACCTGATCCCGACGTCCTGCCTGCCCTCGTTCTCGGTCTCTGCCTGGACAAGCCGGGAGAGCGCCCCGGGCACTACGGGCCGAAGACCATCCGCCGCCTCCGGGAACGCGGCTACACACCCGGCTACCTGGCCGGCGACCGCGCCTACAACAACTCCGAACCCCATGAGTGGCAGTTGCCCGTCCGTGCCCTGGGCTACAAGCCCGTCTACGAATACCGCGTGGACCAGCTCGGTGATCAGGGCGGAGCCCAAGGGTCGATCCTCGTCGAGGGCACCTGGTACTGCCCCTCGGTGCCCGAGCCCCTCATCGAAGCCACCAGCGACCTGCACGCCGGCCGTATCGACCGCGAGACCTGGGCGCCCGTGTCGCCGCCCGTAAGCCGTACCGCCTCATGCCCGAGGAAAGAGAGGGCGCCGAGGGACACCAGCGCATGATGTGCCCGGCTGAGTCAGGCAAGGTGCAGTGCCCGCTCAAGCCGTACTCGCTCGGACGCGGCATCCACCTCCCGCTCGTCGACCCCAACCCAGTCCGACCGGGCCTCCCAAGGTCTGCCGCCAGCGCGCCATCACGCTCGCCCCCACAAGAAGGGGCCAAGCACTGGCAGGCGCCGGACTACGGCGCCGAGCAGTGGCAGAAGATCTACTTCCGCCTCCGCAACAGCGTCGAAGGCTTCAACGGCTTCGCCAAGAGCCCGCTCGCCGAGACCATCGAATCCTCACGATCCCGGCCCATCCGCGGGCTCGCCGCCCAGACCATCCTCCTGGTCTTCCAGCTCGCCCATGCCAACCGGCGAAAGATCACGACGTGGCTGGACAGCCCGGCACTCGGCGGACAGCGCCCCATCAGGCGCACCAACCGCAGACGCAAGACGGAGCCCCTTGGTACCTGGACGCCAACCGGCCACCTGACACCCGCCACTTGAGTGACGCGCATCACAGATGAACATCACCCACACGAAAGAGCTCCCTCGCTGACCACTGACGGTCGGCGAGAGGGCCCAGCGCGTGAGAGACGCGGCGACCGGCCGAGCAGACCGGCCCACCACGTGATCAACACGAGAAACGGGCCCCCGACTGCGACTTTCGTCACTGTCGGAGACCCGTCTCCGCTGTGCGCGAGGGGGGAGTTGAACCCCCACGCCCTTTCGGGCACTGGAACCTGAATCCAGCGCGTCTGCCTATTCCGCCACCCGCGCATGGGTGTTGTCGTTTGGGATTCTGTCACACCCTGGGGTCTTCCCCGTCCGGTGCGTCAGCGCCTTCCGACATCGAGAACATTAGCACGCTGCTCAGGGTGGAATCACATCCGTTTCCGGGCACCCCCGAGCGAGGGGAACCGTCCTCTGTTGCGGGACACTGGCATGAGGCGCCTCTACCATCCCTGTGGGGGAGCGGCCGCGGACCGTGTCAGTGTTGACACCGGTCCCGTGGGACCAACCAGGGAACCAGCGGTTTTCCCAGTGCGTGGATACGATCAGTAAGCAGTACCGGAAGGATCGGACGGAAGATCACGGCGGCGACCGCCGTGCGCGACCGCAGGACCTCGAGGAGGGAGGTGCACCGTGGGAGTACTCAAGAAGTTCGAGCAGCGTCTCGAGGGCTTCGTGAACGGCACCTTCGCCAAGGTGTTCAAGTCCGAGGTCCAGCCCGTGGAGATCGCGGGTGCACTGCAGCGCGAGTGCGACAACAACGCGACGATCTGGAACCGGGACCGCACCGTGGTCCCCAACGACTTCATCGTCGAGCTCAGCACCTCCGACTACGAGCGGCTGAGCCCGTACGCGATCCAGCTCGGCGAAGAGCTGGCCGGCATGGTGCGCGACTACGCGAAGCAGCAGCGCTACACCTTCATGGGCAACATCAAGGTGAACCTGGAGAAGGCCGACGACCTCGACACCGGCCTGTACCGGGTGCGCAGCCGCACCCTCGCCTCCAGCGAGTCCCAGCAGCAGCAGTACCAGCAGCAGCCCCCCGCCGGCCGCGGCGGCTACGGCTACCCGCCGCAGGCCCCGCAGCGCCCCGCGAGCCCGCCCCCGATGCCGGCCGGCCCGCCGCCCGGAGCCGCCCACGGCTCTGCGCCGGTGACCCGGCTCCCCGGGAGCGGCCCGACGGCCCCCGGCACGGGCATGAACGTACGTCGCTGGATCGAGATCAACGGCACCCGCCACCAGATCTCCCGTCCGACCCTGGTGCTCGGCCGCAGTACCGAGGCCGACGTCCGGGTCGACGACCCCGGTGTGTCCCGCCGCCATTGCGAGATCCGGGCGGGATCGCCCTCGACGATCGTGGACCTCGGGTCCACGAACGGCATCGTGGTGGACGGACAGCACACCCAGCGCGCTACGCTCCGCGACGGTTCACGGATCGTCGTGGGCAGTACCACCATCGTGTACCGGCAAGCCGAAGGGTGAAGCGGGGGCAATGTCAGAGCTGACCCTGACGGTCATGCGGTTGGGTTTCCTCGCCGTACTGTGGCTGTTCGTCATCGTGGCCGTGCAGGTCATCCGCAGCGACCTGTTCGGGACCCGGGTCACGCAGCGCGCCTCCGGGCGCCGCGAGGCCCAGACCCGTCCGCCGCAGCAGCGCCAGCAGGCGCAGGCGACGCACGGCCGACAGCAGCAGCAGAACAACAACCGGGCCCGGCGCGGCGCCCCCACCAAACTGGTGGTCTCCGAGGGCTCGCTCGCGGGCACCACGGTCGCGCTCCAGGGCCAGACGATCACCTTGGGCCGGGCGCACGATTCCACGATCGTGCTCGACGACGACTACGCGTCCAGCCGCCATGCCAGGATCTACCCGGACCGCGACGGCAACTGGATCGTCGAGGACCTGGGATCCACCAACGGCACCTTCATGGACCGGAACCGGCTCACCACGCCGACCCCGATTCCGCTCGGTGCCCCGATCCGCATCGGCAAGACCGTCATCGAGCTGCGGAAGTAGTCGCACAATGGGCGAGCACAGCCAGCGAGCGCGAGCGAGAGGGTGGGCAGCGTGCGGATGTACCCGGAGCCGACGGGCGAGGTGCGCATGACTCTGTCGCTGCGCTTTGCCGCCGGCTCGCACAAGGGAATGATCCGGGAGGGCAACGAGGACTCCGGCTACGCCGGTCCGCGGCTGCTCGCCATCGCCGACGGGATGGGCGGCCAGGCCGCCGGTGAGGTCGCCTCCTCCGAGGTGATCTCCACCCTCGTCCCGCTCGACGACGACGTCCCCGGCTCCGACATCCTGACCTCCCTCGCCACCGCCGTGCAGCGTGCCAACGACCAGCTGCGCGTCATGGTCGAGGAGGACCCGCAGCTGGAGGGCATGGGCACCACGCTCACCGCCCTGCTCTGGACCGGGCAGCGGCTCGGCCTGGTGCACGTCGGCGACTCCCGTGCGTACCTGCTGCGCGACGGTGTGCTCACCCAGATCACCCAGGACCACACCTGGGTGCAGCGGCTGGTCGACGAGGGCCGGATCACCGAGGAGGAGGCCGGCACGCACCCGCAGCGCTCGCTGCTGATGCGCGCCCTGGACGGCCGCGGCCAGGTCGAGCCCGACCTGTCGATCCGCGAGGTCCGGGCCGGCGACCGCTACCTGATCTGCTCCGACGGCCTTTCCGGCGTGGTCAGCCACCAGACCCTCGAGGACACCCTCGCCGGGTACCAGGCGCCGGCCGAGACCGTGCAGGAGCTGATCCAGCTCGCGCTGCGCGGCGGCGGCCCCGACAACATCACCTGCATCGTCGCCGACGTCCTGGACATCGACGACGGCGACACCCTGGCCGTGCAGCTGCACGACACGCCCGTCGTCGTGGGTGCCGTCGCCGACAGCCGGCACCACTCCCCGCTGTCCGACCCGCGGCACCTCCAGACCCCGGCCGGCCGCGCCTCCGAGCTCGGCCGCCCGCCGGCCCCCGAGGGTGCCTTCGGCCCGCCCGGCAGCGGAAACCCGCAGGTCGGTGCCCCCATGGGCAGCTTCGGCGCCTTCGACGGCGAGGAGCTGGAGAAGCCCCGCAAGCCGCGCCGCTGGATCAAGCGCTCGCTGGTCCTGCTGGTCGTCCTCGGTGTCGTCGGCGGTGGCCTCTACGGCGCGTACCGCTGGACCCAGACCCAGTACTACGTCGGCGTCAAGGGCGACCACGCGGCGATCTACCAGGGCATCGAGCAGCAGCTTGCCTGGATCGACCTGTCGAAGGTCCATGAGGACCGCCCCGGTATCGAACTCAAGTACCTACCGCAGAACCAGCGCAAGTACGTCACGGCCACGATCGCCGCCAGCGACCTCGCCGACGCGCGCAAGACCGCGGACGAGCTCGAGCACCAGGCCAAGGTCTGCCAGACCAAGGAAGCCATCGACAAGGCCCACGCCGCCGCGGCGGAGAAGGTCAAGAAGGACCAGTCGAAGGGCGCGGACGCCGCCGGCGGCAAGACCACCGGCAGCCCGTCCCCCGACGCCTCCACGTCCCCCAAGCCCACCACGAGCCCGACCACCAGCCCGTCGACCAGCCCCACCCTCTCCAACGAGGACCAGTCGCTGGCCCAGCAGTGCCCGACCGGCAACTGACGGGGAGCAGGAGGCACGGCAGTCCAGCATGAGCGTTGTCACGAACACCACGACCATCACATCCGTCGGCGCACCGAGCCGCCGCAACACGGAGCTCGCGCTCCTCGTCTTCGCGGTCTTGATCCCGGTCTTCGCGTACGCGAACGTCGGGCTGGCCAAGAAGGGCTCCCTGCCCGCGGGCATGCTCGCCTACGGCCTCGGCCTCGGCGCCATCGCCCTCGTCGCGCACCTGGTCGTCCGCAAGTTCGCCCCCTACGCGGACCCCCTGATGCTGCCGATCGCCACCCTGCTGAACGGCATGGGCCTGGTGTTCATCTGGCGGCTGGACCAGGAACCCACGCTCCCCGGCGGCGCCTCGGCGCCGACGCAGCTGATGTGGTCGACACTGGGTGTCGCGCTCTTCCTCGGCGTCCTGGTCCTCCTCAAGGACCACCGCATCCTGCAGCGCTACACCTACATCTCGATGGTCGTGGCGCTGGTCCTGCTGATCCTCCCGGTGTTCTTCCCGGCGGTCTACGGCGCCCGGATCTGGATCACCATCGCGGGCATGTCCATCCAGCCCGGTGAGTTCGTGAAGATCATCATCGCGGTGTTCTTCGCGGGCTACCTGATGGTCAAGCGGGACGCGCTCGCGCTCGCCAGCCGCCGCTTCATGGGGATGTACCTGCCCCGCGGCCGTGATCTCGGCCCGATCCTGGTGATCTGGGCCCTCAGCATCCTCATCCTGGTCTTCGAGACCGACCTGGGCACCTCACTGCTCTTCTTCGGCCTCTTCGTGATCATGCTCTACGTCGCCACCGAGCGCACCAGCTGGATCGTCTTCGGTCTGCTGCTGTCGGTGGGCGGCGCGGTGGTCGTCGGCAGCTTCGAGCCGCACGTCCACAGCCGTGTGGAGGACTGGCTCAACCCGTTCCGCACCATCGAGGCCGGCCAGGGCGCCAGCCAGCCCGCCCAGGCCATGTGGGCCTTCGGCTCCGGTGGCCTCTTCGGATCGGGTCTCGGTCAGGGCTACTCCCGGCTCATCGGCTTCGCGGCCAAGAGCGACTACATCTTCGCCACCGTCGGCGAGGAGCTGGGCCTGGCCGGACTCATGGCCATCCTGCTGCTGTACGCACTCCTCGTGGAGCGCGGCGCCCGCACCGCGCTGGCCGCCCGCGACCCCTTCGGCAAGCTGCTGGCGATCGGCCTGTCCGGAGCCTTCGCGCTCCAGGTGTTCGTCGTGGCCGGCGGTGTCACCGGACTCATCCCGCTGACCGGTATGACCATGCCGTTCCTGGCACAGGGCGGTTCCTCGGTGATCGCCAACTGGGCCCTGGTCGCCATCCTGTTGAGAATCAGCGACACCGCGCGCCGCCCGGCGCCGACCCCCGCCTCGTCCCCCGATGCCGAGCCGACCCAGGTGGTGCGCACCCAGTGAACAAGCCCCTGCGCCGAGTCGCCATCTTCTGCGGACTACTCGTGCTCGCCCTGCTCGTCAGGGTGAACTACATCCAGTTCGTGCAGGCCGACGAGCTGAAGAACGACACACACAACCGACGGGTCACGATCAACCAGTACGCCACCCCGCGCGGCGACATAATCGTCGACGGCAAGGCGATCACCGGCCACGCCGCGACGACCGGCAGCGACTTCAAGTACAAGGCCACCTTCAAGAACGGTCCGCTGTGGGCGCCGGTCACCGGCTACGCCTCCCAGGCCTTCGGCTCCAACCAGCTCGAGTCGATCTACGACTCGATCCTCACCGGCGACGACGACCGGCTGTTCTTCAAGCGCACCGTCGACATCCTCTCCGGCAAGCAGAAGCAGGGCGGCGACGTCGTCACGACGCTCAACGCCAAGGCGCAGCGCGCCGCCTTCCAGGGCCTGGGCAACAAGAAGGGCGCGGTCGCCGCGATCGACCCGCGGACCGGCGCCATCCTGGCCCTGGCCAGCACGCCCTCGTACGACCCCTCCACCTTCGCAGGCAACTCCAACAAGGACAGCAAGGCCTGGAACGCCCTGCAGAAGAAGAGCGACCCCGACGAGCCGATGCTCAACCGGGCGCTGCGCCAGACCTACCCTCCGGGCTCGACGTTCAAGGTGGTCACGGCCGCCGCGGCGCTGGAGAACGGGCTGTACAGCAGCATCGACGAGAACACCGATTCCGAGGTGCCGTACATCCTCCCGGACACCAATCACCAGGAGTTGAAGAACGAGGGCGGCATCACCTGCAAGAACGTCTCGCTCCGCGAGGCGCTCCGGGTGTCGTGCAACAGCGTCTTCGGCAAGCTCGGCGCGACCCTCGGCCGCGACAAGATGGTCGAGGAGGCCGAGAAGTTCGGCTTCAACAAGGAGATCTTCACCCCGGTCCGCGCCGCGGCGAGCAACTTCTCCAAGACCATGGACAAGCCGCAGACCGCGCTGTCGTCCATCGGCCAGTTCGAGACGGCCGCCACCCCGCTGCAGATGGCCATGATCGCCTCCGCAGTCGCCAACGACGGCAAGCTCATGCAGCCGTACATGGTCAGCGAGCTGCGCGCCCCCAACAACACCGTGGTCGAGCACACCAAGGCCAAGGAGTTCTCGCAGCCGCTCAGCGCGGAGAACGCCCAGAAGCTGCAGGAGATGATGGAGACCGTCGTCACCAGCGGCACCGGCACGAACGCCCGGATCCCCGGCGTCACCGTCGGCGGCAAGACCGGTACCGCGCAGCACGGCGTCGACAACAGTGAGAAGCCTTACGCATGGTTCATCTCATACGCCAAGACCGACCAGGGTTCCCCGGTCGCGGTCGCGGTCGTGGTCGAGGACGCCTCCGCGAACCGCGGCGACATCTCCGGTGGCGGCTTCGCGGCCCCGATCGCCAAGAGCGTCATGGAGGCCGTGCTGAACAAGTGATGCCGGTCACACCGTATCCCTGTATGTGCGCTAAGTCGCACGTCGCGATACCGGTCGTGTATCGGCTACCGGCGAGGGCCGGGATCGGCACGCGGCGGCGGGTACGGTATGCCCGAGCAGCCACACGGACGGTTTAGGAAGGGCAAGCGCTATGGAAGAGCCGCGTCGCCTCGGCGGCCGGTACGAGCTGGGCTCGGTGCTCGGCCGTGGTGGCATGGCCGAGGTGTACATCGCCCATGACACCCGGCTCGGCCGCACCGTCGCCGTGAAGACGCTCCGGGTGGACCTCGCCCGCGATCCGTCCTTCCAGGCCCGGTTCCGCCGTGAGGCCCAGTCGGCCGCCTCGCTGAACCACCCGTCGATCGTCGCCGTCTACGACACCGGCGAGGACTACGTCGACGGGGTCTCCATCCCGTACATCGTCATGGAGTACGTGGACGGCTCCACCCTGCGTGAGCTGCTCCACTCCGGCCGCAAGCTGCTGCCGGAGCGTTCCCTGGAGATGACGATCGGCATCCTCCAGGCCCTGGAGTACAGCCACCGGTCCGGCATCGTGCACCGCGACATCAAGCCCGCGAACGTGATGCTGACCCGGAACGGCCAGGTCAAGGTCATGGACTTCGGCATCGCCCGCGCCATGGGCGACTCCGGCATGACCATGACGCAGACCGCGGCCGTGATCGGCACCGCGCAGTACCTCTCCCCGGAGCAGGCCAAGGGCGAGACCGTCGACGCCCGCTCCGACCTGTACTCCACGGGCTGTCTGCTCTACGAGCTGCTCACCGTGCGGCCGCCCTTCGTGGGCGACTCCCCGGTGGCGGTGGCGTACCAGCACGTGCGCGAGGAGCCCCAGCCGCCGAGCGTCTTCGACCCCGAGGTCTCGCCCGCGATGGACGCCATCGTCCTCAAGGCGCTGACCAAGGACCCGGACTACCGGTACCAGTCCGCCGACGAGATGCGCGCCGACATCGAGGCCTGCCTCGACGGCCAGCCCGTCGCCGCCACGGTCGCCCTGGGCTCCGTCGGCTACAACGGCGGCGGGTACGGCGGCTACGGCAACGACGTCCCCACCACGGCCCTGCCCCCGCAGGCGGACGCCGGGACCTCGATGCTGCCGCCCATGCGCGAGGACGACGGCGGCTTCGGCTACGACCAGGCTCCGGGCGGTGGCGGCAGGCGCAAGCCGAAGAAGACCAACACGTCCACGATCCTGCTGGTCGTCGCGGCCGTCCTGGTCCTGATCGGCGCGATCTTCATGGGCAAGGCGCTGTTCGCCCCCGACCCCGGCGGAAACGGCAAGGTCCAGGTTCCGCAGTTCGTCGGCGACACCAAGGCCGAGGCCGAGACCAGGGCGACGAACGGCGAGATCAAGATCGCCTTCGGCGATCCCGTCTTCTGCGCCGACCAGCCCAAGGACAGGGTCTGCAAGCAGTCGGCCGAGGTCAACTCCGAGATCTCCAAGGACGACACCGTCACCCTGCAGCTCTCGAAGGGCACCGAGAAGGTCGAGGTCCCGGACGTGACCGGGGACTCCTACGACGATGCCGAGAAGACGCTGAAGGACGCCGGCTTCGAGGTCGACAAGCAGTCCAAGACCTCCAACGAGGAAGAGGACACGGTCCTCAAGCAGGACCCCGAGGGCGGCGCGAAGCGGGCCAAGGGCACGACCATCACCCTGACCGTGGCGGTGAAGCCCGAGGAAGTCACCATCAAGGACGTGAAGGGCAAGACCAAGGACGAGGCCACCCGGATCTTCGAGGCGGACGGTCTGCAGGTGACCACCACCGAACAGGAGTCGGCCGACCAGGCGGCGGGCACGGTCATCTCGACGGACCCGACAGCCGGAAGCACGGTCAAGGCGGGCCAGACGGTCACCCTGATCATCGCGAAGCCCCCGTCCACGAGCCAGCTGCCGAACTGGTTTAACCAGACGGTCGGCCAGGCCAGGTCGGACGCCGCAGAGCTGCAGATCACTCTCGTGATCCCGCCGAACTTCCCGCAGGACAACAACGCCATCGTGACGAACCAGAGCCTGCCGCCGGGCACGCCCGTGAAGCCGGGCGACACGGTGACGATCACCACCCAGGGGCAGAACGGCAACGGCAACGGCGGCGGCTTCATCGGAGGCGGCGGCTGACGCCCGCACCTCCTGCTGAGGCACGGCAACGGAAAGGGGCCGCGGACATCACGTCCGCGGCCCCTTCCGCATACCCGGGGGAGGAGGAGGGTTCAGCCGCCCAGCTCCACCGGAGGCGTCCGCTTCGCGTCCACCTTCTGCGTGCGCACGAGCTCGGCCCAGACGATGTAGCGGTCGCGCGAGGTGTAGACCGGGGTGCACGTGGTGAGCGTGAGGTAGCGGCCGGCCTTCTTCCTGCCGCTCTCCTTCGGGATCTGGTCGATGACCTCGACGTTGGACTTCGAGGTCTCGGGAAGGACCTCGTAGACCTTGTAGACGTACCAGGTGTCGCGGTCCTCGAAGACGACGGGGTCGCCGTTCTTGATCTTGTCGATGTTGTGGAACTTGGCACCGTGGCCGTCCCGGTGGGCGGCCAGCGTGAAGTTCCCCTGCTTGTCCCAGGGCATGGCCGACTCGACGGGTTCGGTGTAGTAGCCGGCGACACCCTCGTTGAGCACCTTGGTGCCGGTGCCCTTCTTCACCAGGACCTCGAAGTTCCTCCCCATGGCGGGAACGTGGAGGAAGCCGATGCCGTCCTTGGTGTCGAGCTTGCCGGGGCCGCTGTCGGCCCACTGCCGCCTGACGATGTCGCCGTCGTGCTTGGCGGCGCGGTCGGCCAGGACGTTGGTCCACCACAGGGAGTAGACGACGAAGAGCCCGAGGATCACGCCCGCGGTGATGAGGAGTTCCCCGATCAGGCTGACGGTGGCGGCGATCCACGTGAGGGGGCGCCGTGTCGGCGTGGCCTCCCGGGTGCGGTCATGCTGGGTGGTCGTCACCACTGCCCCGATCTGTGTACGTCCGTACGTGACTTACTCGACCAGCGCGTCGGGCTTGCCCTTGCTGCGCGGTCGTTCGTCGACCATCTTGCCCCAGACGATCAGCCGGTACTTGCTGGTGAACTCCGGGGTGCACGTGGTCAGTGTGATGTAGCGGCCGGGCTTGGTGAAGCCCGATCCGGGGGGAACCGGCTTGATCACCGAGATGTTGGAGGGCGGGGTGGAGGGCAGCATGCTCGTGACCTCGTACGTGTAGTACGTGCTCTCGGTCTCGACCACGACCTTGTCCCCCGGCACCAGCTTGTTGACGTAGCGGAACGGTTCGCCGTGGGTGTTGCGGTGGGCGGCGAGGGCGAAGTTGCCCTTCTTGTCCCAGGGCATGGCCGTCTCCAGATCGCCGGAGTAGTGGCCGATCATGCCCTTGTCGAGCACCTTGTGCTTGTCGACACCCTCGGCGATGGGCGCCTTCACGTCCAGCTTGGGGATGTACATGATCGCGAAGCCCTGGCCCGGCGAGAACGCGCCCGGATCGCGGCTCGGGTCCTTCTCGCCCTCCCACTGCTTCTGCAGGTTGTTGGCGGCGCCGCCGGCCTGCTGGTGGGCGAGGACGTTGGTCCACCACAACTGGTAGGTGACGAAGAGCAGCATCAGCACGCCCAGGGTGATGAACAGCTCGCCGGCCACCCGGCTGGCGATCACCGCGGGGCTCTCCTTGGCCGCGCGCGCGGCACGCCGGGCCTCCACACGGGACCTCGGTGCGGCCGGAGTCGAGGCCATGGGGGCCGTGACGGCCTCTGTGGCGGCCTGGGAGGCCGGGACGGCACCGGAACGCCTCCGTCCCCTGCCGCCGCGCCGTGCGGCCTCCTGGGCGGCTTTACGGCGTGCCGCACGGCCGCCGCCCTCGGGCAGGAGGGTGTCGGGGGCCGGTGAGGCCTCGGGCACGGACTCGCCGCCCCGCTCCCGTCCGGGCTCCCGCTCGCGGTCCCGATCAGGCTCGGGGTCGGCCACCACGGGCATCGCCATGGTGTCGCCCGGTGCCCCGGCGGCCCGGCGGCGCGCGGCGGCGCGTTCCTCGTCGGTGAGGGTCCGCCGGACGGTCCTGGCCTCCTGGGAGAGCGGCTGCTCCTCGGCCGGCGGGCCGTGCCGGTGATCCGGCTCGGGCCGCGGCTCGGGCTCGGGTGCCGGCCGGGACGGCCACGGGTCGGCCGCCGGCGGCTCGTACGCGGGCTGGGCGGGCTGGGCGTAATGCTGCTGCCCGTACGACTGACGGCCGGGCGCCGAGGGCCGGGACGTGGCGGGCGGGGGCACGATGGGCGTCGGCGGGGCGGGCGACGGCGGAGCGGGTGGCGGTACCACTGCCGACGGCGCGGATTCCGCGTCGGGCTCCTGCGCGGGCCGGGCCGCGCGCCGCGAGGTGTTCGGCAGCGGGTCGTTGAGCGGATCGGCCAACTGCTCCACCGCGGCGGCGAATTCGGCGGTGTCACCGAAGTGCCGATGCGCGGTCACGCAGTCACGCCCCGGTTCCGACCACGGGCGCGAGGCCCGCGGAACGCTCGACGGCGTCCTTGTCGCCGCATTCCACCAGCCAGTTGGCGAGCATCCGGTGCCCCCATTCGGTGAGCACCGACTCGGGATGGAACTGGACGCCCTCCACCCGGGCGCTGCGGTGCCGCAGTCCCATGATGATGCCGCTCTCCGTCCAGGAGGTGATCTCCAACTCCTCCGGCACCGTGTCGCGTTCGACCGCCAGCGAGTGGTAGCGGGTCGCGGTGAACGGCGACGGCAGCCCGGCGAAGACCCCGCGGCCCTCGTGGGTCACCAGGGAGGTCTTGCCGTGCAGCAGCTCCGGCGCCCTGTCGACCACGCCGCCGTAGGCGACCGCCATGGACTGCAGGCCGAGGCAGACGCCGAAGACCGGCACGTCGGTCGCCGCGCAGTGGCGCACCATGTCGACGCAGACGCCGGCCTCCTCGGGGGTGCCGGGCCCGGGGGAGAGCAGGACGCCGTCGAAGCCGTCCTGGGCGTGGGCGAGCTCCACCTGGTCGTTGCGGAGCACCTCGCACTCGGCGCCGAGCTGGTAGAGGTACTGGACCAGGTTGAAGACGAAGCTGTCGTAGTTGTCCACGACCAGGATGCGCGCGCTCATCGGACGGCAGCCATCCCCTCGTCGACGGTCACGTCGTTGAACGGCAGCAGCGGCTCCGCCCACGGGAAGACGTACTGGAAGAGGACGTACACGGCAGCGAGGACCAGCACGAGCGAGATCAGTGCCCTCACCCACACGTTGCCCGGCAGATGCCGCCAGATCCAGCCGTACATGCGCCGCCTTCCTGCCTTCCTCGCCCGTGCCTCGCCCAAGATTAGCCCGACAAGCCCTTCGGCATACCGTCCTCCACAGGCTGTGTGGATTCCAGGTGCCCCCAGGTGATGAGCCGGTGGCTGTGGCCCCACTCCGGATCGCACGTGGTCAGGGTCAGATAGCGGCCGGGAACGGTGTATCCGGAGCGCTCCGGGACGGGATCGATCACAGCGACGTCGGTGGGGAGCGTGCGATAGGGTGCCCGGTCGATCTCGTAGGTGTACCAGGTGCGCCCGTCGGTCAGCACGACCTCGTCGCCCTTGCGGAGCCTGGGGAAGTCCTTGAACGGGTCGCCGTAGGTGCGGCGGTGGCCGGCGACGGCGAAGTTGCCCATGGCGCCGAGCCGGGCGGTGTTCGCGTAGTGGCCGAGGCCCTTCTTCAGGGTGCCGGTCTCGGTGCCCTCCAGGACGGGCTTGTGCCAGGAGCGCCCCAGCCGGGGGATGTACATCACCGCGAAAGCGGCACCGTCCCGGTAGGGGGTCGCGGCCGGGGAGGGCGAGGCCGAGGGGGAGGGCGAGGCGCCGGGCGCGCGGGTGGGGGACGGGGCCGGGCTCACCGTGGCGACCGGCCGGGCCGCCCAGCGGTCCTGCAGCCGCCCGATCTCCCCGTCCATCGCCCGGTCCGCCCGCACGCCGGTCCAGAACAGCACGTAGACGACGAAGAGCACGATCAACGCGCCCACGGTGATGCACAACTCGCTCAGCGTCCGCACCACCAGGCGCATCCTCACCCCACAGGCTTGGCGTACCGCAGATCCACTGTGCCGGAGTACCCGGGAAGAGTCACCCGTCGTTCGTCGTCGACTTTCCAGCCGAGCCCGTAAGCCTCGACGTACTGCAGGTAGTTCTGAATCGCGGGGCTCTGGTCGAGCGCCTTGTGCAGCTTCCCCCGGTCGCCGACGGCCGTGATGCGGTACGGCGGGGAGTAGACGCGGCCCTGCAGGATGAGGGTGTTGCCCACGCAGCGCACGGCGCTGGTGGAGATCAGCCGCTGGTCCATGACCTTGACGCCGGAGGCGCCCCCGGCCCACAGGGCGTTGACCACGGCCTGGAGGTCCTGCTGATGGATGACGAGGTCGTTGGGCTGCGGATCCGGCACACCCGGGACGAGCGGGGTCGCGTCGGGCGGCGCGTCGTTCAGGGTGACGGTGACGGCGGGGCCGGTGAGCTTGGTGGTGCCCGCCTCGGCGCCGAGCCGTGCCAGTTCCTTGCGGGTGGCGTCGCTGACACCGCTGTCCGTGTGGGCGAGGCCGTCGACGTCCTTGCGCACGCCGGCCAGCGCGTTCTCCAGCTGCTCGTTCTGCCGGCTCTTGTCCTGCACGCGGTCCGACAGGCGCAGCAGCGGGTCGTCGGTGCGGATGTCGAGGCCCTTGGCGGTGTCGAAACTCGTCCAGAAGAGCAGCCCCGCGAGGGCGAAGACCGCGGCACTGAGCAGCCGAAGCACCACAGACCGGGCGGATCGGCGGCCTCGGGAGGCGTCGACCGAATTGCTCACCGTAGCCTTATCTCCTTCCAACCCGAGGAAGCACTACGCTAACGGACGCCCGGAGGCGTGGTCCCGTGCCGTCCGGCCGTTCATACAAGACGTCACACGCGCGGTTACGCAGCGCATCGACAGGAGAGCCCCTCGTGCCGAAGTCACGGATCCGCAAGAAGGCCGACTTCACTCCGCCCCCGGAGAAGACCACCCCCATAAGGCTGAAGTCGGGCCGCGGCTGGGTGGCGCCGCTCATGCTGGCGCTCTTCCTGGTCGGCCTGGCATGGATCGTCGTCTTCTATGTGACGCAGGGCAGCTTCCCGATCGAGCAGCTGGGCAACTGGAACATCGCCGTCGGCTTCGGCTTCATCGCGGGCGGGTTCGTCGTGTCCACGCAGTGGAAGTAGCAGATCGCACAGTTATCCACAGGCGTCATCCACAGTGTTGAAAAGGTCGCATGATCTGTGGATAACCGCCAGCCGGTTGGCACCGGTGTGACCGGTGGTCCGATGTACGGGCCACCGGTCTTTCGTTGATCTTGCAGGTCAGACACGGTGTGTACGGGCTCGCGCACGGCTTGCCCACAGGATGCACAGGAGGCCTCCGCCTCTCTGTGGATAACGTCTGATCAACGGTGTGCGTTACGGCCTAGACGGAGATATTCGCTACCCCGGCCCACACCGTGACCGCCACGGCGAGCAGCATCGCGGCGCACGTCCCCCACTGGATCAGCGCACGGTGCGAGCGCGGCGCGTACGCCATGGCGATGGCGACGATCGTTCCCGTGACGAGGCCGCCGATGTGCCCCTGCCAGCTGATGTTCCCCCAGGTGAAGGTGAACAGCAGATTCAGCCCGAGCAGGATCAGCACCGGGCGCATGTCCATCCGCAGCCGCTTGACGAAGACGGCCGTGGCGCCGAAGAGCCCGAAGATCGCCCCCGAGGCGCCCAGGGTCAGGGTGTTCGGTGCCAGCAGCACCACCAGAGCGCTGCCGCCCAGTCCGGAGACCAGATACAGCGCGATGTAGCGGGCCCGGCCCAGCAACGTCTCCAGCGGGCCGCCGATCCACCACAGGGCGAGCATGTTGAAGGCGATGTGGGCGACCTCCTGGTGCAGGAAGACCGAGCTCAGCAGCCGGTACCACTCATCCGGGCCCCCCGCCACGCCGCACTGCGCGGTGCCGGGGACGTAGCAGGGGGTGAAGAGTCCCAGCTCCAGGACGAACCTGTCCCCCTCGATCCTGGCGAGCAGGAAGACCAGCAGGTTCAGCCCGATCAGGATCTTGGTGACCAGCCGGGGGTCGCCGGCGACCGAGCCGCCCGCCACCGTCCGCGGCTCGGCGGCCTGCGCCGCGCGCCGGCCCTCGCGTACGCACTCCGGGCAGTGGAAGCCGACCGACGCGTTGATCATGCACTCGGGACAGATCGGCCGCCCGCAGCGGGAGCAGCGGATGCCGGTCTCCCGGTCCGGGTGCCGGTAGCAACGGACCGCCTGGTCGGTCATGTCTCAGCCCTTCACAGCAGAATCGCCCCGCCCGTCATACGGACGGGCGGGGCGGTTGGGTTCCCGGGACCCCGGAGCCTGTCGCTCTAGCGGCGCTCGATCACGACGCTCTGGATCACGACGTCCTCCAGCGGACGCTCGGTACGGGGGTCGGTGGGGGTGGTCGCGATGGAGTCCACGACCTTCTGGCTGGCCGGGTCGACGACCTCGCCGAAGATGGTGTGCTTGCGGTTGAGCCACGCGGTGGGGGACACCGTGATGAAGAACTGCGAGCCGTTGGTGCCCGGGCCGGCGTTCGCCATCGCCAGCAGGTACGGCTGGTTGAAGCCGAGCTCCGGGTGGAACTCGTCGGCGAACTGGTAGCCGGGCCCACCGGTGCCGTTGCCCAGTGGGTCGCCGCCCTGGATCATGAAGCCGGAGATGACCCGGTGGAAGACGGTGCCGTCGTAGAGGCGCTCCTTGGAAGGCTTGCCGGTCGTGGGGTCGGTCCACTCGCGGGAACCCTCGGCGAGCTCGACGAAGTTCTTCACGGTCTTCGGCGCGTGGTCCGGCAGCAGCCGGATGGTGATGTCCCCGTGGTTCGTCTTCAGGGTGGCGTAGAGCTGCTCGGCCACGGTCTTACCTTCCATAGTCCTCACTGACAGGGACAAATCCTTGCACGCCCGGGCTTCCCGTACGCACCTGTCGCGCCGGAGGCCCGCCGGTGGCATCGTCGGTGACGGCTCCCCTTGACCCGGATGCCCGTACGCACATGCCGTACCCCGCGGTCGCGGGCATGATTTCAAACCGGGTGGAAAGGCGAAAACCGAACGCCACCGAGGAGGAGGTTCTCGTGACCCGCATCGACAGCGTGCGCGACGCAGCCGAGAGGACGAGGGACAGCGTGCGGCACGCCGCGGACGTGGTGGCGCCGTATGCCGACACAGCGAAGATCAGCGCCATCCACTACGCGGACGGAGCCCGGCTCTACCTGGCACCACGGGTGTCGGCGGCCGGGCGGCAGGCCCGCGCGGCGGCGCGAACACAGTACGACGCGCATCTGGCACCGCGCGTCGACCAGGCCCTGGCGGCGGTGCCGCCGGGGGTGCAGCAGGCGGTGGGCACCGCCGCCCGGCGCACCCGTGACACCGCTCGTCAGGCGGCGGACTACACAGGCCCGCGGGTGGGCCAGGCGATGACCACCGTGCGCAGTGTGGCCGCGCCCGCGGCGGAGGAGGCGGCCGCCCGCAGCGCCGCCGCGGTCGCCGTGCTGCGCAGCCACGTCACGGCGGACGACATCCGCAAGCTCGAACGCCGCCGGGAGCGCCGGGCCCGCACCGGGCGGTTCGCCAAGGGCCTGCTGCTGGCGGGCGTCATCGCCGGAGCGGGCTTCGCCGCGTGGAAGTGGTGGAGCAAGCAGACCAACCCCGACTGGCTGGTCGAACCCGCCCCCGCCACCGAGGTCGCCGACCGTGCCTCCCTCAACGGCGGTGTCGGAGCGGACGCCTCGTTCGGCAAGGTCGACGGCTCGCCCGTGGAGGCTCTCGACCCCGAAGTACAGGCCAAGCAGGCGGAGGCGGACGCCGAGGACCGCCGCGGCCGCGGGGACACCTACCCGTGACGTGACGGCCGAGGCACCGGCACCGGCACCGGCACCGGCACCGGTGTGACACAACAGGAGGGCGGCGGACCCATGACGGGCCCGCCGCCCTCCCGTTGCGCGCATCTGTCACCGTCCGGACGGCGCGGGCAGCGGCCTGACGTCCTCCTGCTGCGGGTCGGGGATCTCCGCCGGGACCCCGCGCAGGGTGTACAGCGCCGCGACGGCGCCGACGGCGACGAGCAGCGCCCCCACCACGGTCGTGACCTGGATGCTGCGGCAGAAGGCGTCCTTCGCGGCCGCCGCCAGCGCGGTCCCGTCCGCCCCCGGGATCCGGGCGGCCGCCTCGACGGCCCCGCCCACCGACTCGCGGGCGGTGTCCGCGGCACCGGCGGACAGCCCCGCGGGCAGGACGAGCGCGTCGCGGTAGACCGCGCCGAGCAGCGAGCCGAGGACGGCGATGCCCAGCGAACCGCCCATCTCCATGGCGGTCTCCGAGACGGCGGCGGCCGCGCCGGTGCGCTCCTTGGGGGCGCTCGCCAGGATCGTGTCGTTGGTGACCGAGACGATCAGGATGATGCCCGCGCCGTTGACGACCAGCGGCGCCAGCAGCTCCCAGTACGGGGTCCCCGGTACGGAGAGCCGGCCGAGGACCGCGGTGCTCGCGGCGAGCAGCACCAGGCCGAGGGCGACCACCCGCGCCCGGCCCAGCCGCGGGATCAGCGCGGTGGCGGGCGGTGCCGCGAAGGCCGCCGCCAGCGGGCCGGGGAGCAGCGCCAGCCCCGCCGTGAAGGGCGACCAGCCGCGGACTACCTGGAAGTACAGGGAGAAGGCGAGCGACAGCGTGGACGAGGCGAAGATCATGACCAGGTTGGCTCCGACCGCGCCGCTGAAGGCGGGGTTGCGGAACAGCCGCAGGTCGATCAGGGGCTCCTCGACGCGTACCTGGCGGCGGGCGAACAGCAGCAGGGCGACCGTCCCGATCAGCGCGGCGATCCACACCGGCGCGTGGCCCGCGCCGTCCCGGAAGCCGGCCTTGACGGCGTAGATGACGCCCAGGACACCGACGACCGACAGCGGCACGCCGATCCAGTCCAGCCGTCCCGGGCGCGGATTGCGGGACTCGGGCAGCACCAGCACACCGGCCACCAGGACGACGGCCATGAGCGGGACGTTGATCAGGAAGACCGAGCCCCACCAGAAGTGGTCGAGCAGCAGTCCGCCGACGACCGGGCCGAGCGCGAAGCTCGCGGCGCCGATGCCGCTGCTGATCCCGATGGCCGTGGTGCGCTCCTTGGGGTCGGTGAAGGCGTGCCGCACCACGGAGAGCGTCGAGGGGACCATCATCGCCCCGGCGACGCCGAGCAGCGCGCGGCCCGCGATCAGCGCCTCCGGGTTCGGGGCGTACGCGGTGAGCAGGGACGCCACGCCGAAGGCGGCGGCGCCGAGCAGCATCATCCGCTTGCGGCCGAGCCGGTCGCCGAGGTTGCCCATGACGACCAGCAGGCCGCCCATGGCGAAGCCGTAGATGTCGGAGATCCACAGGATCTCGGTGCCGGACGGGCCCATGTCTCTCAGCAGCGAGGGGATGGCGTAGTTGAGCACGCTGTTGTCGATGCCGAGGAGCATGGCGGCCAGGCAGCAGACGGCCAGTGCGGCCCACCGGCGGCTGGCGGGGGCCGCGGGGGTCCCGGCCGCGGTGTCGTGTGTCGTTGCGGGATTCGTCATGCCGGACACAGTGCGCGCGGGCGCTGACCGGCCGCGCACCGCGCGCTGACCGGCCGCTAGAGCCCGGTCAGCCCGGTCAGCGCCCGCAGTGCCCGGTCGGCGGGGAGCCGCGCACCGCGCGTGTGCGCCGCGTCGTAGGCCGGGGCGCCGAGTGCGGCGCGTACGGAGGTCTCGGTGCGGCCGGCGTCCGGACCGGCGGGCACCCCGGGGCCCCGCAGCGCCCGGCCGACGCCCAGCAGTTCGGCGGCCCGGGCGGGCTCCCCCTCGGCGAGCGCGAGCCCGGCGAACGCGTCGGCGAGGCTCGCCGCGAGCGGCAGGTCGCGGGCGCCGTGCTCCAGGTCGGCCGCCTCGCGGAAATGACCGCGGGCCCGGCCGGTGTCGCCTTCCTCCTGGGCGATCCTGCCGAGGGCGATGTGCGCCTCGGCACGCGTGCCGTCGCCGGTGTACCAGCCGGCCAGGGACTCGGACAGGGCCAACTCGGACAGCCGCCGGGCCTCGGCGAGGTCACCGGTGAGCCGTGCGCACTCGCCCAGCCCCAGGTGCGCCCCGGCGATCATCTCCCGGGCGCCGCAGGCGCGGGCGAGTTCCAGTCCGCGCGCGAAGTCGGAGCGGGCCGCGTCGTGGCGGCCGGCCCGCAGGCCGCATTTACCGCGCTCACCGAGCAGTTCGGCGACGCTCTCGGTGGCGCCCAGTTCGGCGGCGTGGCCCAGGGCCTCGTCGATCAGCCCCACGGCCCGCTTCACGTCGCCGCGGGCACCCGACAGCCAGGCGAGCTGCGTGAGGGCCATGGTCGTCCCCCAGCGGTCGCCCAGGGCCCGGAACCCGGCCAGGGCGATGGCGAACTCCTCCTCGCCCGCGGCGATGTCACCACCGACCATCCAGGCGTGGAAACCCGAGCCGACGTGGACCAGCGCCCGCTGCCAGGGCTCGGCGACCGGGGCCGCCCCGTCCGCGTACCGGGCGAACGTCTCGGTGTCGGGCACTCCCGCGAAGGGCGCCCACAGCAGGTTGAGCACGGGGAAGCGGCGGGCCATCCCCCCGAGCGCGGCGACGACATCCGCGGCGGCCGCCAAGTGGGCGGCGAATTCGCCCTGGTCGGCAGTGGCCGAGGCGGCGGTCATCACGCACAGCGCGTACTCCTCCTCAAGCCCCCGCGGCGCACCTGGCCCGGTGGCCGTCAGCAACTCGTGGGCAGGCTGGGCGCCTTCGTAGCGAAACCCGCGCAGCATCCAGTACGTGCACAGGGACGCGAGCAGCCGCAGCGCCCGGTCGGTGTCGCCCGCGGCCACCGAACCCCGCAGCGCGGCGTGCAGGTTGTCGTGGTCGGCGGCGAGCAGGCGCAGCCACTCCAGCTGCTCGGCACGGCGCAGATGCGGGTCGGCGGCCAGCGCCAGATCGAGGAAGTACGCGGCGTGCGCCTGCCGCAGCGCCTCCGACTCGCCCGCCTCGGCGAGCCGTTCGGCGGCGTACGCCCTGATGGTCTGGAGCAGCCGGTAGCGGACGCCGCCGTCACCGTCCGGACGGTCCACCACGACCAGCGACTTGTCGGCGAGCGAGGCGAGCAGGTCGAGCACGTCCTCGGCCTCGACGGCGGCCCCGGCCGCCGGACCCGCCGCGGATCCCGCACAGATCTCCTCGGCGGCCGCCAGGGTCCAGCCACCGGCGAAGACGGAGGCCCGGCGCAGAACGGTGCGCTCGTCCTCGGGCAGCAGCTCCCAGCTCCAGTCCACGACCCCGCGCAGGGTCCGCTGGCGGGGCTGGGCGGTGCGGCTGCCCCGCGACAGCAGCCGGAAGCGGTCGTCGGGCCCGGCGAGGGCGTCACCGAGGCGGTCGGCGATCTCGGCGGCGGACAGGGAGCGCAGCCGTGCGGCGGCCAGCTCGATGGCGAGCGGGACCCCGTCCAGCGCCCGGCAGATCCGGGCCGCGGCCTCGGCGTCCGGCAGCCGGCCGGACGGGCTCACGGCGGCGGCCCGCTCGGTGAACAGCCGTACCGCGGGCGAGCCCAGCACGTCCTCCTCCGGCGCGCCGGGTGCCGGCACGGGCAGCGGTTCCAGCGGGCACAGCGTCTCGCCGGTGATGCCGAGGGCCTCCCGGGTGGTCGCCAGGACCCGCACCCGCGGGCAGGCGGCCAGCAGCCCCGCGGTGAGGGTGGCCACGTCGGCGATCAGGTGCTCACAGTTGTCCAGCACCAGCAGCAGCGCCCGGTCCGCCAGGACGGCTGTCAGCCGGGCGAGCGGTGAGGCGTCCGGTGCCCCCGCGTCCCGCCCCGCGGTGCCGGCGAGCAGACCCGTCTCCCGCAGGCCCAGGGCACCCGCGATCGCCTGCGGCACCTCGGAGCCGTGGGTCAGCCCGGAGAGGTCGACAAAGCAGACCTCCCCGGAGTCCCGCCCGGCCGCCTCGACGGCGATACGGGTCTTGCCCGCCCCGCCCGGGCCGATCAGGGTGACCAGCCGGGTATCGGCGAGCCGCGAGCCGATCCGCGCCAGCTCCTCCTCGCGGCCGATGAAGCTGGTGAGCTGGGCGGGCAGCGCGTGCCGGGGTACCGGAGCGGGCGGAGTTCCCGTGGGCGATGTTTCACGTGAAACACCCGCAGCCCGGGCATCCGGCACGCCCCCCGGGACCCCGGACGGTGCGGGACGGGCGGGCGCCGGTTCGCCGCGCAGCACCGCCAGATGCGCCTCCGCCAGCTCCGGCCCCGGGTCGGCGCCGAGTGACTCCACCAGCTCGCGCCGCGCGTCCTCGTACACCTGGAGCGCCTCGGACTGCCGGCCGCAGCTGTGCAGCGCCCGCATCAGCTGGGCCCGGAGCCTTTCCCGCAGCGGGTACCGCTCGACCAGCTCCCGCAGCTCGGCGACGAGTTCCCGGTGATGGCGGGCGTCCAGTGCCAGTTCCGCCGCGATCCGGTCCTCCACGGCCGCGATCCTCAGCTCCTCCAGCCGGGTCACCTGCGACCGGGCGAAGGGCGCGTCGCCCACGTCCGACAGCGCCGAGCCCCGCCACAGCTCCAGCGCCGCGCGCAGCAGGCCCGAGGCCCGTCCGGGCTCACCGGCGGCCAGCGCCTCCCGCCCTTCGGCCGTGAGCCGCTCGAAGCGGTGGACGTCCACCTCGTCCCGGGCGACGGCCAGCCGGTAGCCCCCGGGGTGGCGTTCGATGGACGCGCCGATGGCCGAGCGCAGCCGCGAGACCTGGGACTGGAGAGCGTTCCCGACCCCGGCCGGCGGCTCGTCCCCGTACAGCCCGTCGATCAGCCGCTCGGTGCTGACGATCCGGCCGGCCTCCAGCAGCAGCATCGCCAGCAGCGCCCGCCGTCCCGGACCTCCGACGGCGGCGGTGCCCCCGTCGGCCGGCAGCGCTCTCGTCTCCCCCAGAATGCCGAACCGCACGCCGCCGATTCTGCCGCACGAACGGGCTAACGCTCCTGGAGGACGGACAGCACGTTCCCCGCGGGATCGGTGAACCAGGCGATCGCCGGGCCGCCCCCGGCGCGACTGATGCCCTTCTCGTCGTGCTCGATGCCCGGATAGCGCTCGAGGACGACCCCGCGCCCGGTGAGCTCGTCGACCGCCCGGTCGATGTCGTCCACGGGGAAGTTGAGGATGGTGAAGGTCGCCGGGGTGTGGTCCGGCTTGGCGTACACCAGCACCCGGGTGCCACCCGCGAGCGTGAGGGTCAGCAGCCCGGGGTGCTCCTCGGACACCTCCAGACCCAGCGTGTCCCCGTAGAACTCCCTGGCCTTCCGGAGGTCGTCCACGGCGAAGCCGCTGAACGCCTTCGTGTTCGCGAACATGGCACCAGCATGCCGAAGCATCCGGCGACGCGCGCCCCGAACACGACAGGCCGGGACCTCGATGAGGTTCCCGGCCCGGTCGGACGGTGTGGAGCCTAGGGGAGTCGAACCCCTGACATCCGCCATGCAAAGACGGCGCTCTACCAACTGAGCTAAGGCCCCGTGCCGCAGACCAGCGTACCGGCTGCGGAGAGGATCACCGACCGAGTATCGGGGGTCCGTAGGATGACGGGCAAGTTCGCGGCCGCAAAGGTCCCCCGTCAGGAGCCCGCAATGGACACCTCGCAGCCGGACGCCACCGCACGCGTCCAGGACATGCAGCGCACCTGGTACGGCGAGCCGCTCGGCGTGCTGTTCCGCCGTCTCATGGAGAGCCTGGGGCTGAACCAGGCACGACTCGCCGGGGTCCTGGGGCTGTCGGCGCCGATGCTGTCGCAACTGATGAGCGGACAGCGGGCCAAGATCGGCAATCCCGCGGTCGTGCAGCGGCTCCAGGCGCTCCAGGAGCTCGCCGGGGAGGTCGCCGGCGGCGTGGTGACGGCGGCGGACGCCGGGGCGCGGATGGAGGAGATCCGCCGTTCGGAGGGTTCCTCCGTGCTCGGCACCACCCAGAGCGCGTCCGGGGCGCCGCTGCCGCCGGCGCGCAGGGTCGTCCACGAGATCCGCTCGCTGCTGCACGAACTGGCCCCTCCCGCCGAGATCGCCGAAGCCGCCGACTCCCTCGCCCGGCGCCACCCCCGACTGGCAGAGTTTCTCCGGGTGTACGGGGCCGGACCGGCCGATGCGGCGGTCCGGCACTACGAGGCGCGGAAGCAGGGGGCAGACGCACGCCATGGGTGAGGTCTTCGCGGGCCGGTACGAACTGGTCGACCCGATCGGGCGGGGTGGAGTGGGCGCGGTGTGGCGCGCCTGGGACCGGCGGCGCGGACGCTACGTGGCGGCGAAGGTGCTGCTGCAGAGCGACGCCCACGCCCTGCTGCGCTTCGTCCGGGAGCAGGCGCTGCGCATCGACCACCCGCACGTCCTCGCCCCCACGAGCTGGGCGGCCGACGACGACAAGGTGCTGTTCACCATGAACCTGGTGCGCGGCGGATCGCTGTCGCACCTGATCGGCGACTACGGCCCGCTCCCGGCGCACTACGTCAGCGGGCTGCTCGACCAGTTGCTGTCCGGTCTGACGGCCGTGCACGCCGAGGGCGTGGTGCACCGGGACATCAAGCCCGCCAACATCCTGATGGAGGCGACCGGCACCGGGCGCCCGCATCTGCGGCTCTCGGACTTCGGCATCGCGATGCGCAAGGGCGAGCCCCGCCTCACCGCGGCCAACTACGTCGTGGGCACACCGGGTTACTTCGCCCCGGAGCAGCTGCTCGGCGCCGAGCCGGACTTCCCGGCCGACCTGTACGCGACCGGGCTGGTCGCCCTCTACCTGCTCGGCGGCAGCAAGCCCGACGCGGAGGCCGTCGTCACCCAGTACGCCCACGGCATGCCCCGGGCCCCGCAGGGCGTCCCCGGTCCGCTGTGGGAGGTCATCGGCACCCTGCTGCAGCCGGACCCGGAGGCCCGCTTCCGCACCGCCGCGGGGGCCCGCAAGGCGCTGGCCGCGGCGGTGGAGCTGCTGCCCGCGCCGGAGGCGGACGAGGAGCCCGTCGAGGTCTTCGACCAGATAGGGCCGCTGCCCGGGGGCTTCTCCCCCGACGGCCCGGTGAACCCGGCGCCGGTGGTGGAGGAGACCGGAAGTTTCCGCCTGCCGCCGCCCGCGCCCGTCCCGCGGCCGTCCGCGACGGCTCCGACGCCGCCGACGCAGGCGCCGGTCACCCCGGCGCCCACGCGGCCGTACACGGCGACCGTGGCGGACGCCGGCACCCCGGTGGCCGCTCCCGTCGCACCCGCTGTGCCTCCCGTCCCCACCACCGCCCCGGCCGCGACGGCGCAGGCGCGCCGGCCCGGACCCCCGGCGAAGGTGGTCGTGCCGATGCTGCTGGTCGCGGCGGTGTGCCTCGCCTTCGGCCTCTGGGCGCTGTCAGCGTCCTCCTGAGACCGCGGCCCGCGGCCGCCGCGCCGCCGCCACCCACACCGCGAGCGACAGCAGAAGCGCCGTTCCCGCGCCCAGGGCCGCGAAGCCGAGCATCCGCAGCACCGGATTCCGGGAGCCGGGCTCGCCGGGGAGACCCAGGTCGGCCGTGGGGTTCCCGGCGTACTCGGGCCCGGCCTGCGCGGTGCCCTCGACGTCGACCCGCAGGGTGACCTGGACGGCGCCCCGGACGAAGCCGCCCACCTCCGGGTGCACGGTCACCGCCAGGTAGTAGGAGCCGTCGAAGCGGGCCGCCGACACCGGATCGCTGCTCTCGAAGCGGTTGGCGTAGGCAACCTTCCCCGTCGTCGCGGTGACGGAGGTCTGCTTGCCCGAGTAGGAGGCCGTGCCGTTGCCGATGAAGGCCCAGCGTGGGTTGTAGACCTCCACGCGCACCCCGGAGCCGCTGTAGCCGCCCGCCTTCACCACCTGCGCGTTGGCGAAGTCGGTCGCGACCCAGGCCTGTTGCCCCCAGCCGACCGGCACCTTGTAGAAGCGGGTCTGGCCCGGCAGCACCTCGTCCTTCCAGACCCCGGGGCCGAGGGGCGCGGCGTGGTCGAAGTCGGCGCCGCCGGAGGTGTTCCGGCCGGTCCCGCTCGCCGGCACCGGCGTCCGGGTGGCCGGGCTGAGGGCGGGGCCGGGCGTGGCGCCCGCGGCGAGCCCGGGCTCGGTCGTGAGCCGTATCTGGAGCGGCCACGGCGCGGCGTCGGAGGTGCCCTGCGACTTCCTCGTCACCTCCAGGGTGTACGCGTGCGCCTCCTGGCACGGCCCGCCCTTGGCGATGGTGCGCTTGACCCAGGTGCCGATCGGCCGGGCCGCCCCGTCGTCGGAGAAGGTCCGGTAGTCGCTGTCGCAGCGGGTGCCGTCGGTGCTGGTCAGCGTCAGCTCGATGCCGTCCCCGTACGCCACTTCGGTCCCCGGTGCCGGCAGCGCGAAGACCGCCAGGTAGGCCGAGTGCTTCGCGTCCAGGTCGAGGGCGTAGTTCTTGCCGCCCTCGACCGCCGACAGGGTGTCCCGGTACAGGACGCCGGCCTCGAGCTGCGGCGCGTCCGCGGTGCTCGCCCGGCCCCGCACCTCCTCGCCCTGCGGCTGCCAGGAGGGGACGGCCGGGTCGGCGAACGCCGCCCCCGCCGGTCCCGTCAGCAGCGCGAGCGCCGCCGCGACGGCCGTGAGTGCCCTGCCGATCATGCCCCGTCCCTCCGTCTGCGGACCACCACAGCCACCGTCCCGACCCCGGCGAGCGCCACCGCGCCCCCCGCGGCCGCCGCGATCACGTCGCTCACGGTCATGAACCCTCCCCCGTCCACCGGGGCGACGGCCGCGGACCGGTCCGCTTCAGCGTTCTTCCCGTTCTCCAGGCCGGTGGCGGAACCGCCCCCGAGCGCGGGCGCGTTGTACTGCGGTCCGGCCAGCTCCGTCCCCGTCACGTTCACGCGCAGGACGACCCCCACCGCCGCGTTCCGCGCCAGCCGCGCCGCGCCCGGCCCGAGCGACACGGCGATGTAGTGCTCGCCCGCCGCGCGGGCGCCCCGGGCGCTGCCGCTCGCGACCCAGCGGTTGGTCCACGTCACGGGTACCGTGCCGAGCCCCACGGACAGCGGCCGCCCGTAGTAGCCGCGGTGCTGCGAGGCCCCGGAGGCGTCGCCCACCGGCTGCCGCTGCGGCCCGTACGCCGCCGTCGCCACGAAGGACGAGGCCGTGGAACCCCGCTCCAGGAGCGGCTCATTGGCGAAGTCCGCGGCGTATGTGAGCCGCTGTCCCCAGCCGACCCGCACCTTGTAGAAGCGCGTCTGGCCGGGCAGCAGCGTGTCCCGCCAGATCCCGGTACCGAGCCCGCGCGCGTCGTTGAAGCCCGTACCGCCCTCGATGTCCCGCGGCGCGCCCTTGAGGGCCACCGGGGCCTCCCCGTAGCCGGTCTCGGCCGGTGCCGGGGTGGCGTGCGCGGCGAGCGGCCGCTCGGTGCCGTACCGCAGCTCCAGGGGCCAGCGCGCCCGGTCCGAACCGGCGCCGCTGGTGCGGTGCACGGACAGCACGTAACGCCCGGCCTTGTCGCAGGCACCGTCGCCGTCGTCGGAGGGGATCCGGCTCACGGCACCGCCGAGCACCATCGCGCCCTCGTCCTGCCCGAAGTGCGCGGAGTCCGAGCCGCAGGTGAGCGCGTATCCGCCGGCACGGGCCAGCCGCAGCTCGACACCGTCCCCGTAAGCCACCCTCACCCCGGACCGCGGCACCGCCGTCACCGCCAGGTCGGCGGTGGAGACCGCGTCCAGCGTCGCCGCGTACCAGCGGGTCTCACCGGGCCCGATGCTGTCCACGTACTGGCCGGGCGACAGGCCCGTCGCCCCGGCGGCGCTCGTCGCGCCGTCCACCCGCCGCCCCTGGAGGCGGTACGCGTCGGCGCTGAGGCGTGAGGCCCGCGTCAACTGCCGCGCGAGCGAGGCCGCGTCCGGGGCGTCGTAGTAGCTGCCGTGACCGGCCTCGGCGATGCACTCCAGTTGCTCGCGGGCGTCGCCGCGCACCTGGAAGCCCATGGTGTCGATCCGCAGGTCCGCACCCTGCCCGGCGAGCCGCGCCGCCACCTCGCAGGGCTCGGGGGCACCGCAGGTGTCCTCGCCGTCGGAGACCGGGACGATCGTCCGCCGCCCGCCCCCGGGAAGGTCGGCGGCGGCCTTCTCCAGTGACAGCCCGATGGGGGTGTCCCCCTTGGGCTCCACACCCGCCACGGCCATCTTCAGGGCGTCCCGGTCCACAGGACGCACCGGCTCCAGCAGCCGCGTGTCGTCGCAGCCGTGCTCCTTGCCGGCGCCGTAGACCCGCAGCCCCGTCGGGTAGCCGTCCGGCAGCGCGTCCACGACGGCGCCGACCGCCTTCCTGGCCGCCGTCATCCGGGCGCCCGTCATGGAGCCGGAGGAGTCCAGCACCATGATCAGCCCGTCGTCGCCCGCCCCGGAGGCGGCCCGCGCCGCTCCCGCCGGGCACAGCACGGCGCCCAGCACCGCGAGCCCGCACACGCCCGCCCACAGTGGCCGCACGGGCCCGCGCGGCAGCGCCTTCCCTCGTCGCATGTGCTGTTCCCCCTCGCACATCATCGGCCTCAGCGAAGCTATTGATTTGCGACAGCAAATACAAGTGGATCGCGTCACGGTCGGGCAACAACGACCCGGGCACGACGAGGCCCCGACCACTGCGTGATCGGGGCCTCGGGAATCCTTGTCCGGCTATGCCGTCTCAGACGCTCGCGCCGGAACCCGCCGGAACGGAGTCCGTGGCCTCCGTCCACAGGTCCTGCTCGGCGCGGTCCGCCTGGATCTGGCGGTACACGAGGAGACCGCCGATGGCGGCCAGTGCGACCAGGAGAAACTTCTTCACCGCGCGACCTCGTCCTTCTTGCGTTGGGGGTCCTCCGACGGGCCCGACTATACACACCGGTCGATATCGAACGGTGACCTGCTACGAGAACCAACTCCACAGCCCGGCACAAGGAAACGGCCCGTACGGATGATCCGTACGGGCCGTTCGCGCTGGTGGGGCTAACAGGACTTGAACCTGTGGCCTCTTCCTTATCAGGGAAGCGCTCTAACCGTCTGAGCTATAGCCCCGCGCTGTGTTGCGTTGAAAGATTAGCGCACACGGGGCCGTGGCCCAAAATCGGTTACTCGTCCTCCGCCAGCGTCAGCTCGATTCCGCCCACCATGCCGGCCGACATGTTGTAGATGAAGGCGCCGAGGGTGGCCAGCGCGGTCGCCAGCACCACGTCGATGACGGCGATGACCGCGGTGAAGGTCAGCACCCGCGACAGCGACAGGAACGACACGAGGTCGAAGCCGCCGTCCGAGCCCGACGAGGTGGCCTCGCTGAGCGTGCCGCCGACCGTGCTGAAGACGCCGATGGTGTCCAGCACCATCCACAGCACCGCGACCGCGATCACCGTGCAGATGCCCAGCGCGATGGAGAGCAGGAAACTGACCTTCATCACCGACCACGGGTCGGCCTTCGCCACCCGCAGCCGCGCCTTGCGCGTGCGCGGCACGGTACGGGCCGCCGGACGCGGCTGGCGGACGCCCGCGGAGGCCGGCGCACCGGCCGGCGGCGCGTACGCCTGGGGCGGCTGGTGCGGGCCCTGGGGGGCCTGCTGAGGCTCCTGGGGCTGCTCGGCGGCGACCGGTACGGGGTTGCCTCCGTACGTCTGCTGGTGCACGGCGTGCTGATGGTGCGATGGACGGGTGTCAGTCACGGTGATTCCCCCCTGGTGCGGGCCGCTGTCCGTACGTGAGCCAGGGGCACCGCCGATCGCGTCCGGAACGGCAGCCGGCATCGGCTGCCCTCCGTCCGCGCCCGTCCCACCCACGGCGCCCTCGGCTCCACTCACGGCTGTTTACTCCTCCGACTCGGCGGCCGCGGGCTGCTCGCCCTCGACCTCTTCGGCGGCGACGACCTCTTCGGCCTCCGCCCCCGCCTCGGCGTTGCGTGCGATGCCCACGACGGCATCCTTCTTGCCGAGGTTGATCAGTTGGACGCCCATGGTGTCACGGCCGGTTTCCCTGATCTCGTTGACACGGGTGCGGATCACACCGCCGCCCAGGGTGATGGCGAGGATCTCATCGGTCTCCTCCACCACCAGCGCCCCGACCAGCGAACCCCGGTCCTCGACGATCTTGCCCGCCTTGATGCCGAGTCCGCCGCGGCCCTGGACGCGGTACTCGTCCACCCTGGTCCGCTTGGCGTACCCGCCATCAGTGGCGGTGAAGACGAACGTACCCGGTCGGACGACATTCATCGAGAGCAGTTCGTCCCCCTCGCGGAAGCTCATGCCCTTCACACCCGAGGTCGCCCGGCCCATCGGTCGCAGCGCGTCGTCCGTCGCGGTGAACCGGATGGACTGCGCCTTGCGGCTGACCAGCAGCAGGTCGTCGGCGGGTCCGACCAGCTCGGCGCCGATCAGCAGGTCCTCGCTGCCGTCCTCGGTCTCGCGCAGGTTGATCGCGATGACGCCGCCGGAACGGGGGGAGTCGTAGTCCTTCAGCGGGGTCTTCTTCACCAGGCCCGAACGGGTGGCCAGCACCAGGTAGGGCGCCGCGTTGTAGTCGCGGATGGCGAGCACCTGGGCGATCTGCTCGTCCGGCTGGAAGGCCAGCAGGTTCGCCACGTGCTGCCCGCGGGCGTCACGGCCGGCGTCCGGCAGCTCGTACGCCTTGGCCCGGTAGACCCGGCCCTTGTTGGTGAAGAACAGCAGCCAGTGGTGCGTGGTCGTGACGAAGAAGTGGTCGACGATGTCGTCTTCCCTCAGCTTCGTGCCGCGCACGCCCTTGCCGCCGCGCTTCTGCGAGCGGTAGTCGTCCGTCTTGGTGCGCTTGACGTAGCCGCCGTGGGTGATCGTGACGACGATGTCCTCCTCGGCGATCAGGTCCTCGATGGACATGTCGCCGTCGAAGGGCACCAGGGCCGAGCGCCGGTCGTCGCCGAACTTGTCGACGATCGCCGTGAGCTCCTGGCTGATGATGCCGCGCTGCAGCTCGGGCGAGGCCAGGATGCGGTTGTACTCGTCGATCTTGGCCTGGAGCTCGTCGTGCTCCTGGACGATCTTCTGCCGCTCCAGGGCCGCCAGCCGGCGGAGCTGCATCTCCAGGATCGCGTTGGCCTGGATCTCGTCGATCTCCAGCAGGCCCATCAGGCCTTCACGCGCCACCTCGACCGTCGCGCTGCGCCGGATCAGGGCGATGACCTCGTCGATCGCGTCCAGCGCCTTCAGCAGACCGCGCAGGATGTGGGCCCGCTCCTCGGCCTTGCGCAGCCGGAAGCGGGTCCGGCGGACGATGACCTCGATCTGGTGGGTCACCCACTGCTTGATGAACTGGTCGAGAGAGAGCGTGCGCGGCACGCCGTCGACCAGCGCCAGCATGTTGGCGCCGAAGTTCGTCTGCAGGTCGGTGTGCTTGTAGAGGTTGTTCAGCACGACCTTGGCCACGGCGTCGCGCTTGAGCACGATCACCAGGCGCTGACCGGTACGGGAGGAGGTCTCGTCGCGGACGTCGGCGATGCCGCCGATCCGGCCGTCCTTCACCAGGTCGGCGATCTTCTGGGCCAGGTTGTCCGGGTTCACCTGATACGGCAGCTCGGTGACGACCAGGCACTGCCGGCCCTGGATCTCCTCGACCTCGACGACCGCGCGCATCGTGATGGAACCGCGCCCGGTGCGGTAGGCCTCCTCGATGCCCTTGCGGCCCACCACCAGGGCGCCGGTCGGGAAGTCCGGGCCCTTGATGCGCTCGATCAGCGCGTCGAGCAGCTCCTCGTTGGAGGCCTCGGGGTTGGCCAGGTACCACTGGGCGCCCTCGGCGACCTCGCGCAGGTTGTGCGGCGGGATGTTGGTCGCCATGCCGACCGCGATGCCGGCGGAGCCGTTGATCAGCAGGTTGGGGAAGCGCGACGGCAGGACCGTCGGCTCCTGGTTGCGGCCGTCGTAGTTGTCCTGGAAGTCGACGGTCTCCTCGTCGATGTCCCGGACCATCTCCATCGACAGCGGCGCCATCTTGCACTCGGTGTACCGCATGGCGGCCGCCGGGTCGTTGCCCGGGGAGCCGAAGTTGCCGTTGCTGTCCACCAGCGGCATGCGCATCGACCACGGCTGGGCCAGACGGACCAGCGCGTCGTAGATCGAGGAGTCGCCGTGCGGGTGGTAGGTGCCCATGACGTCGCCGACGACGCGGGCGCACTTGTAGAAGCCGCGCTCGGGGCGGTAACCGCCGTCGTACATCGCGTACAGCACGCGGCGGTGGACGGGCTTGAGGCCGTCCCGGACGTCGGGCAGCGCGCGCGACACGATGACGGACATCGCGTAGTCGAGGTAGCTGCGCTGCATCTCCGTCTCGAGGCCCACGGCCTCGATCCGCATGGTGTCCGCCTCGACTGCGGCGCCCTCCGGCGTGCCGGGCGTGACAGGGGTAGGGGTCTCCCCGCCGGAGGCAGGGGAAATGTCGTCGGCCATTGCTGGTCAAAGTCCTTTCGAGCGGCGGCTGATGGGGGCCGACTCAGATGTCGAGGAAGCGGACATCCTTGGCGTTGCGCTGGATGAAGGAGCGCCGGGCCTCGACGTCCTCGCCCATCAGCACCGAGAACAGGTCGTCGGCCAGGGCCGCGTCGTCAAGGGTGACCTGGCCCAGCACCCGGTGGTCGACGTCCATGGTGGTGACCCGCAGCTCCTCGGCGTTCATCTCGCCGAGGCCCTTGAAGCGCTGGATCGAGTCCTCGCGCACGCGCTTGCCGTTCTGGCGGCCCAGCTCGATCAGGGCGTCGCGCTCGGGGTCGGAGTACGCGTACTCGAAGTCGTCCCGGCCCCACTTGATCTTGTAGAGCGGGGGACGGGAGAGGTACACGTGCCCGGCCTCGACCAGCGGCCGCATGAAGCGGAAGAGGAAGGTCAGCAGCAGGGTGTTGATGTGCTGGCCGTCCACGTCGGCGTCGGCCATCAGGATGATCTTGTGATACCGCAGCTTGGAGATGTCGAAGTCCTCGTGCACACCCGTGCCGAAGGCCGAGATCAGCGCCTGGATCTCCTGGTTCTGCAGGATCTTGTCGATCCGCGCCTTCTCCACGTTCAGGATCTTGCCGCGGATCGGCAGGATGGCCTGGTACTGCGGGTTGCGGCCTGACTTGGCCGAGCCGCCGGCGGAGTCACCCTCGACGATGAAGATCTCGCACTTGCTCGGGTCGTTGGACTGGCAGTCGCTCAGCTTGCCCGGCAGCGACGCCGTCTCCAGCAGGCCCTTGCGGCGGGTCAGGTCGCGCGCCTTGCGGGCGGCGACGCGCGCGGTGGCGGCCTGGATCGACTTGCGGATGATGTCCGCGGCCTCGTTGGGGTTGCGGTCCAGCCAGTCCGTCAGGTGCTCGTGCACGACCTTCTGCACGAAGGTCTTCGCCTCGGTGTTGCCGAGCTTGGTCTTGGTCTGGCCCTCGAACTGCGGCTCGCCCAGCTTGACCGAGATGATCGCGGTCAGGCCCTCGCGGATGTCCTCACCGGTGAGGTTGTCGTCCTTCTCCCGCAGCAGCTTCTTCTCGCGCGCGTACTTGTTGACCAGCGTGGTCAGCGCGGCGCGGAAACCCTCCTCGTGAGTGCCGCCCTCATGGGTGTGGATGGTGTTGGCGAAGCTGTAGACACCCTCGCTGTACTGGGTGTTCCACTGCATCGCGACCTCGACGGAGAGGAGGCGTTCGGTGTCCTCCGCCTCGATGTCGATCACCGAAGGGTGCACCGGCTCGCCCTTGCGGGAGTTCAGGTACTTCACGAAGTCGACGATGCCGCCCTCGTAGTGGTACCTGACGGTGCGCGGCTGGCCCTCGTTCTCCACGTCCGCGTGCTCCGGACGCTCGTCCGTCAGCGTGATGGCCAGGCCCTTGTTGAGGAAGGCCATCTCCTGGAAGCGCCGCGACAGCGTCTCGAAGGAGTACTCGGTGGTCTCGAAGATGTCGCCGTCGGCCCAGAAGGTCACGGTGGTGCCGGTCTCGGAGACCGCCTCGTTCTTCTGCAGCGGGGCGGTCGGGACGCCCATCTTGTAGTCCTGGGTCCAGCGGAAGCCCTCACGCTTGACCTCGACCGCGACCTTGGTCGACAGGGCGTTGACCACGGAGACGCCGACGCCGTGCAGACCGCCGGAGACCGCGTAGCCGCCGCCGCCGAACTTGCCGCCCGCGTGCAGGACGGTGAGCACGACCTCGACGGCGGGCTTGCCCTCGGACGGCACGATGTCCACGGGGATGCCGCGGCCGTTGTCGACCACCCGCACGCCGCCGTCGGGGAGGATGGTGACCTCGATGGTGTCCGCGTGGCCGGCCAGCGCCTCGTCGACGGAGTTGTCGACGACCTCCTGCACCAGGTGGTGCAGGCCGCGCTCGCCCGTCGAGCCGATGTACATGCCCGGGCGCTTGCGGACCGCGTCCAGTCCCTCCAGGACGGTGATCGCGCTGGCGTCGTACGCCCCGCCGGAGGCGGGCACGGCGGAGCCGTCAGCTGCGGACGTATTGATCTCGTTGGGGTTGCCGGAATCGGCCACGAAGCGCCCTTTCTGGCACAGCATGAGCCGGGTCCCGCGGAGCGGAACCGGCTTCATCACTCGACATCGTTCGACTGGTCCCGCTGGGGTCCCCCGGTGCCGGAGGCCAGGGGCGGGCGGTACTGCTACCAGTCTACCGGTAGCACCGACATAGATGGGGCTTTGGCGGTACCTGAGTTCCCGTGTGCCCGACTGAAGTACCTCCTGCCGACTCCCCACACGCGGACCGGGTCTCTAGACCGCTCACGCGGGCGCACAGGGCTTCGACCCGATTACGCACAGCAGGTTTCCGGTCTAACCGTACGTATCGCCCGGCCCACGGCTCCCGGGAGCACGCAACCGCCCGTACGAACGCACCGGTCCCCCCGGTCCCAGCACCTTGATCAGTTTCACGGTGCCGTGCCCGAGATCGGCGTTCAGCCTGGCCACCAGCGTCGGGGCAAGCAGCCGAAGCTGCGTCGCCCAGGCCGTGGAGTCGCACTGCACCGTGAGGACCCGGTCCTCCTCGTCGTACCGCTGCGGCTGGCAGTGCAGCGCCACGTCGTCGCCCACCAGCTGCGGCCAGCGGCCCATCACGCCGCCCACCGCCGCCGGGGCCTCCCAGCCTCGCTCGGTGATCAGGCGGCTGATCGCGGCGCCGAGGGGCAGCGGATCCCGGCCGTCCGCCCGCGCGCCGCTGCGCAGGCCCCCGCGCCGGGCCTGCTTCTTCTGCTGCGCGGCCGCGCCCCTGGCGCGCGCCTGCTCCTTCGCCGCACGCAGCGCGACACGGGCCAGGTCGACCCCGGACACCGGCTTGTCCTGAGCGCCCGTCTCCTGCGCCGGCGCCTGCGGCCGGTGCTGCTGATCCGTCATGCCCGCTCCACGCCGCCGTTCTCCACCGCGTACCGGGCGCCGACCAGCACGCCCGGGACGTCGTCGTCCACCGCCGCGGTCACCAGCACCTGCTCGCCGGGGGCCACCAGCTCCGCCAGCCGGTCGCGGCGGCGGGCGTCGAGCTCGGCGAAGACGTCGTCGAGCACGAGCACCGGCTCCCCGCCGTCCGCGCGCAGCAGGTCGTACGAGGCCAGGCGCAGCGCCAGCGCGTACGACCAGGACTCGCCGTGACTCGCGTACCCCTTGGCGGGAAGCTGCCCCAGCTTGAGGGCGAGGTCGTCGCGGTGCGGGCCGATCAGGGTCACCCCGCGCTCGATCTCCTGCTTGCGGGACTCGCCCAGGGCCTCCAGCAGCAGTCCGTGCAGTTCCTCGCGGCCCGACGCACCGGCGATTCGTTCGCCGATCGAACTGCGGTACTCCATGACGACCGGGCCGCCGCCCGGGGCGAGCTGCTCGTACGCCTTGTCGGCCAGCGGCTGGAGGGCGTGGGTGAGGTCGAGGCGCCTGGCCAGCAGCTCGGCGCCGGCCTTGGCCAGGTGCTGGTCCCACACGTCGAGGGTGGACAGGTCGGCCCCGCGGCCGCCGTGGCGGCGCGCCATGGCGGCCGACTTGAGCAGGGTGTTGCGCTGCTTGAGGACGCGCTCGTAGTCGCTGCGGACCCCCGCCAGCCGGGGCGCCCGGGCGGTGAGCAGCTCGTCGAGGAAGCGGCGGCGCTCCCCGGGGTCTCCCTTGACCAGGGCCAGGTCCTCCGGGGCGAAGAGCACGGTCCTGACTATGCCCAGCAGATCGCGCGGGCGGACCTGGGAGGAGCGGTTGAGCCGGGCGCGGTTGGAGCGGCCCGGATTGATCTCCAGTTCGATCAGCTGCTGCCGCTCGCCCTGGACGACGGCCGCCCGCACGATCGCCCGGTCCGCGCCCATCCGCACCAGCGGGGCGTCGCCCGCGACCCGGTGGCTGCCCAGCGTCGCCAGATAGCCGACCGCCTCGACCAGATTGGTCTTGCCCTGCCCGTTGGGGCCGACGAAGGCGGTGACGCCCGGGTCGAGCGGGACCTCGACCCGGGCGTAGGAACGGAAGTCGGCGAGCGACAGATGCGCGACATGCATGGCTGCGCTCCGCCTCCTTCCCGTGGGTGTGACTACTGCTTGGTCTCGACGGCGTGCCCGCCGAACTGGTTGCGCAGCGCGGCGATCATCTTCATCTGCGGGGAGTCGTCCTGACGGGACGCGAAACGGGCGAAGAGCGACGCGGTGATCGCGGGGAGCGGCACGGCGTTGTCGATGGCCGCCTCGACCGTCCAGCGGCCCTCGCCGGAGTCCTCCGCGTAGCCCTTGAGCTTGTCCAGGTGCTCGTCCTCGTCAAGGGCGTTGACGGCGAGGTCCAGCAGCCAGGAGCGGATGACCGTGCCCTCCTGCCAGGAGCGGAAGACCTCGCGCACGTCGGTGACGGAGTCGACCTTCTCCAGCAGCTCCCAGCCCTCGGCGTAGGCCTGCATCATGGCGTACTCGATGCCGTTGTGGACCATCTTGGCGAAGTGGCCGGCACCGACCTTGCCCGCGTGGACGGATCCGAAGGACCCCACCGGCTTGAGGGCGTTGAAGACGGGCTGCACCTTCTCCACGTGCTCCGGCTCGCCGCCGTACATCAGCGCGTAGCCGTTCTCCAGGCCCCAGACGCCGCCGGAGACACCGCAGTCGACGAAGCCGATGCCCTTGGCCGCCAGCTCCTCCGCGTGCTTCTCGTCGTCCGTCCAGCGAGAGTTGCCGCCGTCGACGACCACGTCACCGGGGGAGAGCAGTTCGCCGAGTTCGTCGATCGTGGACTGGGTCGCGGCGCCGGCCGGCACCATCACCCAGACCACGCGCGGGGCCTCGAGTTTGTCCACAAGTTCCTGCAGGCTGTGGACATCGGCGAGATCCGGGTTGCGGTCGTAGCCGATGACAGTGTGACCGGCCTGACGGATGCGCGTGCGCATGTTGCCGCCCATCTTGCCGAGACCGATGAGACCGAGCTCCATCGTTGATCCTTCGTTCGAAGCCTGCCTGACCTACGTCGAGCCTACGTCGGCCCTTGCAGGCCGACGTGACCGGACAGGCTTCGCTTCAGCCGGACAGCCGGACCGGCATGATCAGGTACTTGTACGCATCGTCGGCCTCGGCGTCGACCGCCGGACGGCCGCTGAGCAGCGCGGGCTTGGTCGACGTGGTGAACGACAGCTGCGCCACCGGCGAGTCGATCGCGCTCAGACCGTCCAGCAGGAACGTCGGGTTGAAGGCGATCGAGATGTCGTCGCCCTCCAGCTTGGCGTCCACGCGCTCCACAGCCTGTGCGTCGTCGCTGGAGCCGGCCTCCAGGGTCAGCACGCCCTGCTCGAAGCTCAGCCGCACCGGCGTGTTCCGCTCGGCGACCAGCGCCACACGCTTGACGGCCTCGACGAAGGGGGCGGTCTCGATCACCGCGACGGAGTTGAACTCGGTCGGGAAGAGCGTCCGGTACTTCGGCAGGTCGCCCTCGAGCAGGCGGGTGGTCGTACGGCGGCCCGCGCCCTCGAAGCCGATCAGGCCCTCGCCCGCACCGGAGCCGGCCAGGGCGATCGCGACCGAGTCGCCGTTGGTGAGGGACTTGGCGGTGTCCAGCAGCGTCTTGGCGGGCACCAGGGCGACCGCGGACATGTCCGGGGTCTCCGGCTTCCACAGGAACTCGCGGACCGCGAAGCGGTAGCGGTCGGTGGCGGCCAGGGTGACGGTGTCGCCCTCGATCTCGATGCGCACACCGGTGAGCACCGGGAGGGTGTCGTCACGGCCGGCGGCGATGGCCACCTGGGCGGCGGCCGCGGCGAAGACCTCACCGGGAACGGTGCCGGAGGCGGTGGGCATCGCGGGCAGCGCCGGGTACTCGTCCACAGGGAGGGTGTGGAGTGTGAATCGCGAGCTGCCGCAGACGACGCTCACGCGCACACCGTCGGTGGAGATCTCCACAGGCCTGTTGGGAAGTGCCCGCGAGATGTCGGCGAGCAGCCGGCCGGAGACCAGGACGGTGCCGTCCTCCTCGACGTCGGCCTCGACCGACACGCGGGCCGAGACCTCGTAGTCGAAGCCCGACAGGCTCAGCTGGCCCTCCTCCGCCTTCAGCAGCAGGCCGGCCAGGACCGGCACCGGGGGACGGGCCGGGAGACTGCGGGCCGCCCAGGCCACTGCCTCCGCGAGTACATCGCGCTCCACCCGGATCTTCACCGGAACCGCCTCCTGCTGTTGCTGGCTGTCTGTGGCCGACTGTCTCTTGGCCCTGCTGGCCCTCTTGCCGGGAACAGTCTGACAGCCGCCACGGACATGCGGTGCGGGTTGGGGTCAAGCCGGAGCCCGGGGAGGCGGACGGCCCGCGGCTCGGTTGTGCACAGGCCCCACTTCGAAGCAGGTTTCCCGGTAACTATCCCTGGTCGTAGTAATAGGGGGTGTGGAAACCGTGGATAAGTGGTCCCGGTGCAGGTCAGACCCAGTTTTTTGTCCACCGGGCCTGTGGGTGGAGCCCGTGGACAACCAGGCACATCTGTGGACAGCCGGAAGTTGTGCACACGGGATTCACAGGGGTGCTCCGGTTCTCCCCAGCGCTGTCCCCAGGAATACCCGGGTTCTCCCCAGCCCAACCCACCACGTTGGTGTGACGCGGTTCACTCCGATCGGTGAGCGGGTGTGTTCCGTTGCCGAACAGTGGACAGGACTGTGGAGAAACGGCCTCCGACTGGGGACAACGGGCCCCCGCCTGTGGGCGACCGGTGGACAACCGGGAAGGCGTCCCTGTGGGCGGCCGGAGCATCCACAGTCTGTGGATCGGGGTTGCCCACAAATCCACACCGCTCTCAGCAGCCCGGATGATTATCCCGCAGCCCCGGCTGTGGACACGTTCTGGACAACCCGGGCATCCCCAGGCTGTGGACGGGGGAAAACCGCCCTGTCCTGTGGAGAGACGTTCCTGTCCCCAGGAGACGGCCGGCGCAATCGAACAACGAAAAGCGCCCCGGTAGTTGGACCCGGGGCGCTGTGGACGGCTGAGGGCGCCGCTGAGGGCGCGGAGGACGAGCTTCCTCAGCTCTTGATGCGGTTGGTGAGCTCGGTGACCTGGTTGTAGATGGACCTGCGCTCGGCCATCAGGGAGCGGATCTTGCGGTCCGCGTGCATGACGGTCGTGTGGTCGCGGCCGCCGAAGAGGGCGCCGATCTTGGGCAGCGAGAGGTCCGTGAGCTCCCGGCACAGGTACATGGCGATCTGCCGGGCCGTGACGAGCACCCGGCTGCGCGAGGAGCCGGAGAGGTCCTCCACGTCCAGGCCGAAGTACGAGGCCGTCTCCGCCATGATCGCCTGCCCGCTGATCTCCGGGACGGAGTCCTCCCCGCCCGGGATCAGGTCCTTCAGCACGATCTCGGTGAGCTGCAGGTCCACCGGCTGCCGGTTGAGGCTGGCGAAGGCCGTCACGCGGATCAGCGCGCCCTCCAGCTCGCGGATGTTCCGCGAGATCCGGGAGGCGATGAACTCCAGCACCTCCGGCGGGGCGTTCAGCTGCTCCTGCACCGCCTTCTTGCGGAGGATCGCGATCCGGGTCTCCAGCTCGGGCGGCTGGACGTCGGTGATCAGACCCCACTCGAAACGGTTGCGCAGCCGGTCCTCCAGGGTCACCAGCTGCTTGGGCGGCCGGTCCGAGGAGAGCACGATCTGCTTGTTGGCGTTGTGCAGGGTGTTGAAGGTGTGGAAGAACTCCTCCTGCGTCGACTCCTTGCTCGCCAGGAACTGGATGTCGTCGACCAGCAGGATGTCCATGTCGCGGTAGCGCCGGCGGAACGCGTCCGCCTTGCCGTCGCGGATGGAGTTGATGAACTCGTTGGTGAACTCCTCGGAGCTCACGTAGCGCACCCGCGTGCCCGGGTACAGGCTCCGGGCGTAGTGCCCGATCGCGTGCAGCAGGTGCGTCTTGCCGAGGCCGGACTCCCCGTAGATGAACAGCGGGTTGTACGCCTTGGCCGGGGCCTCCGCGACGGCGACCGCCGCGGCGTGCGCGAAGCGGTTGGAGGCGCCGATGACGAAGGTGTCGAACAGGTACTTGGGGTTCAGGCGCGCGGTGGGCTCGGCGGGACCGCCGGAACCGCCCGCACCCGTGCCGGAGCCGGTTCCGGTGCCCGTGGAGGAACCGGCACCACTGCCACCGCCGGTGCGCGGCGGCGGCATGGTGGGCATCTGCGGCGTGACGGGCTCCGGGCGCACCGGGGGCCGGTGCGGCGACGGGATCTCGTAGCGGGAGGCGGGGGGCTGGTACGGCTCGCGCTCCTGGTAATCCCCGAGCCGCTGCTGCCGCCAGTGGTCCTCGGGCTCGCGGGGCGGCCAGGCGCCGGCTCCTCCCGTACTCCCGACGGCGTGCTCGGGGTAGGCGGGCCGCATGCGCGGGACCTCGCCGTAGCCGTGCGGCTGCTCCCCGTACCGGACGGGCTCGGCGGCGTACGCGGCGGGCTGGGGCTGGGGCTCGTGCTCCGGGCCGGCCGCGGGGTGCTGCGGCGCGGGGGCCGGCTCCGGCTCGCCGCCCGAGGCGACGGCGATGGCGATGCCCACGGGGTGGCCGAACTCACGGCTGAGGACATCCGTGATCAGCGGCAGGAGACGTCCCTCCAGCACGCTCTTGGCGAACTCGTTGGGGGCCGACAGCACGGCCGTGCCCGCGACGAGCGCCAGCGGCTGCGTGCGCTGCAGCCAGTCCGCGTCCTTCGGCTTGAGGTCGTCGCTCTCGACCAGCAGTTTCTGCAGGACCCTGGGCCACACTGAGGCAAGATCGGCAGTTACGTCAGCCACAGTGCACGCTCTCTCGGTCGCTGGTTGGTGCCGATGGGTCCCACGAAGGTGTGGTTCTTGGGACGGACGGGAATGTTTCGGGGTTCAGCCACGGTAGTCAGCGCGACGTCCCTGGTTCAAGTCGTTGTCCACAGGGTGTGCAAAACCACGTCCGGATGGCGGCGCAGACGGCCCGCACCCCGGCTGGTTTGACCTGATGCCGCGGCCCCGCGTACCGTAACCAGGTCGAGTTGTCGATGGCTGCTGCCGCCTGCCTACCGATGGGCGAGGATCACTCAGGTGATCGTCAAGCGGTGCACACCTGGATGTTCCGCGAGTTTCTCGTGGGCGCACGGTGACAGCCAGGCGACGCCCCGCCAACACACGATTCATCCTGGAGCCCCCGAGTGAGCAAGCGCACCTTCCAGCCGAACAACCGTCGTCGCGCGAAGACCCACGGCTTCCGGCTGCGTATGCGTACGCGTGCCGGTCGCGCCATCCTCGCGACCCGCCGCAGCAAGGGCCGCGCCCGTCTGTCCGCCTGATCGCACCGAAGCGCGAGGTGTGATGTCGTGCTGCCCACCGAGAATCGGCTGAGGCGGCGGCAGGACTTCGCGACCGCGGTACGTCGAGGACGCCGGGCCGGACGCCCGCTACTGGTCGTCCACCTGCGCACCGACAGTGACACAAGGGACCCGCACGCGGCGGGGGGGAGTGCCTCCCCGGCGCGTGCGGGTTTCGTCGTGAGCAAGGCCGTCGGTGGCGCCGTGACCCGGAACCTGGTCAAGCGTCGGCTTCGTCACCTTGTTCGCGAACGTCTGTCCGTGCTGCCCCCCGGTAGCCTGGTAGTCGTACGAGCGCTGCCCGGTGCGGGTGACGCAGACCATTCACAGCTGGCCCGAGACCTGGATGCCGCCCTCGGGAGGCTCCTGGGGGTGGCGCTATGAAGTACCCGTTCCTGGCGTTGATCAAGATTTACCAGTGGACCATCAGCCCGTTGCTCGGTCCGGTCTGCAAGTACTACCCCTCGTGTTCTCACTACGGGTATACGGCGATCGATCGGCACGGCGCGATCAAGGGCACCGCCCTGACCGCGTGGCGGATCCTGCGTTGCAACCCGTGGTCGCCGGGCGGTGTGGATCATGTCCCACCGCGCAAGCGACCGCCGTGGCACGCTCGCCTGCGCAGCGCCCTCCGGGGTGACGCACCAGGCGGGTCCGTTACTCCCGAGCCCGTCGAGACGCCTCATGCCCAAGGAGCCTGACCGTGGGGATCTTGAACCCCCTCTACGATGCCGTTTCGTGGATCATTGTCCAGTTCCACTCGCTGTACAGCCTTGTCTTTGACAAGGACAGCGGCTGGGCCTGGGGTCTGTCGATCGTCTCTCTGGTGGTCCTGATCCGGATCTGCCTGATCCCGCTCTTCGTGAAGCAGATCAAGTCGACCCGGAACATGCAGGCGCTCCAGCCGAAGATGAAGGCGATCCAGGAGCGCTACAAGAACGACCGGCAGCGCCAGTCCGAAGAGATGATGAAGCTGTACAAGGAGACGGGCACCAACCCGCTCTCCTCGTGCCTTCCGATCCTGGCGCAGTCGCCCTTCTTCTTCTCGCTGTACCACGTGCTGAGCTACATCGCGCAGGGCAAGCAGGTCGGCGTCATGAACCAGGACCTGGTCAACAGCGCCCAGCACGCCCACATCTTCGGCGCCCCGATCGCGGCGAAGTTCACCGACAGCGCCGCCAAGTTGCAGTCGCTGGGTGCGACGCTCGTCGACGTCCGCGTGGTCACCGTCATCATGATCGTCCTGATGTCGGCCTCGCAGTTCTACACGCAGCGCCAGCTGATGACGAAGAACGTCGACATGACGGTCAAGACGCCGTTCATGCAGCAGCAGAAGATGCTGATGTACGTCTTCCCGATCATGTTCGCCGTCTTCGGCATCAACTTCCCGGTCGGTGTCCTCATCTACTGGCTGACCACCAACGTGTGGACCATGGGACAGCAGATGTTCGTCATCCGCCGGAACCCGACCCCGGGCAGCCTCGCCTTCAAGCAGCGCGAGGAGCGCCTGAGGGCCAAGGGCAAGCTGAAGGACGAGCCCGCTGCCCAGGAGCCGCAGGACGCCGTGCCGGTGAAGCGCACCCAGCCCAAGCGCCAGTCCAAGTCCCAGCGTCAGACCGGCGGTCCCGCGCAGCCGGGTGCTGCCGGCAGCACCAAGCCGAAGCCCAAGCCGGGCGGCGGGACGACCGCGGGCACCAAGCCCAAGCCGAGCAGCGGCGCGGACAAGCCGAACCTGTCGAAGAAGAAGTAGTAGAGGAGTCCTGCCGTGACGGACGGCAACACCACCGACGCGCTCACCCGCCTCGAGCAGGAGGGCGAGATCGCGGCCGACTACCTCGAGGGGCTGCTGGACATCGCCGACCTCGACGGTGACATCGACATGGACGTCGAGGGCGACCGGGCCTCGGTCTCCATCATCGGCGACACGTCGAGCCGTGACCTCAACAAGCTCGTCGGCCGGGACGGCGAGGTGCTGGAGGCGCTCCAGGAGCTGACCCGGCTCGCGGTGCACCGGGAGACCGGCGATCGCAGCCGGCTGATGCTGGACATCGCCGGCTTCCGGGCGCGGAAGCGCGCCGAGCTGACCGAGCTGGGCGAGAAGGCGGCCGAGGAGGTCAAGGGCTCCGGCAAGCCGGTGAAGCTGAAGCCGATGACGCCTTTCGAGCGCAAGGTCGTGCACGACGCCGTCGCCGCCGCGGGGCTGCGCAGCGAATCCGAGGGCGAGGAGCCCGAGCGCCGGGTGGTCGTCCTTCCGGCCTGACCTCCCTCTGGTCCCCCGCGGTACTCACTCGGCCCCGTCTGTTCGCAGGCGGGGCCGAATCTTGTCAGCCTGGTGAAGGCCCGTAACAACGGAAGGACGGTTCTCGTGACGGAGGCAGCGGCGGAACTTCCCCCGGCGCCGGAAGCGGCACGGGAGGTGTTCGGGGAGCGCTTCGCGGACGCGGTGCGGTACGCGGAACTGCTGGCCGACGCGGGGGTGCGCCGCGGGCTGATCGGCCCTCGGGAGGTACCCCGGCTGTGGGAGCGCCACCTGCTGAACTGCGCGGTGCTCGCCGAGGTCATCCCCCAGGGCGTCTCGGTGTGCGACGTGGGCTCCGGGGCGGGACTTCCGGGTATTCCGCTGGCACTGACCCGGCCGGACCTCGGCATCACCCTGCTGGAGCCGCTGCTCCGCAGAACCACCTTCCTCGAGGAGGCCGTGCGGCTGCTGGGACTGTCCAATGTCTCGGTGGTGCGCGGCCGGGCCGAGGAGATGGTCGGAAAGCTGCCCCCGGTGGATGTGGTGACCGCACGCGCCGTGGCGCCGCTGGACTGGCTGGCGGGCTGGGGACTGCCCCTGCTCCGCCCGCACGGGGAGATGACCGTCCTCAAGGGTGACACGGCGGAGGAGGAGCTGAAGGCAGCGCGTGCCGCGCTGAGCCGCCTCGGTGCCGTGGAGACCTCTGTGGTCCAGGTCGGCGAGGGGGTTGTGGATCCGCTGTCGACCGTGGTGCGGGTGCTCGTGGGAGAGAGTCCCGGCGGTGTCCGGGCGGCGACCCGGCGGGCCAAGGCGGCCCGTGCGAGCCGCCGGCGGGAGCGCTGACACGAAGGGGCGGCCATCTGCTCCATATAAACGGCCATACTGACCCAATCCGGAGTGTCGTGTAGGAAACGGTCGCGGCGCTGCGCATCGTGTTTCACGTGAAACGGCGCTCTCTGCTTCCAGGAATCCTCGGCCGCGCCCGTGCCGCGGCCGAATCGCTCTCTCATCGGGCCGCCGAGATGACCCATTCGGTGACTCAACCGGTGGATTCATCCACAGGAGAACGGCCCTCACTGGTTCGCGACCCCGAAAGCATGGCAGGCTCTGTTCATTGCGAGCTTGTAGTCGAGGAGAGTGAATCCTTGCGGTCCGACGCCAACATCGCGGGACCGATGGCCGATCCGGTCCCCGGTCCCCGTACCGAGCCGTTCGGGGATGATGTTTCACGTGAAACACCGCCCCCGATGGACGACACCCCCATCGGCCGTGCCGCCCAACTGGCCGTGGAGGCAATGGGGCGGGCCGGTGAAGGACTCCCGCGTCCCGCCGAGACCAGAGTGGTCGTGGTCGCCAACCAGAAGGGCGGCGTCGGCAAGACCACGACCACGGTCAACATGGCCGCCTCCCTGGCCCTGCACGGCGCCCGGGTGCTGGTCGTGGACCTCGACCCCCAGGGCAACGCCTCCACGGCCCTGGGGATCGACCACCATGCCGAAGTCCCCTCCATCTACGACGTCCTGGTGGAGAGCAAGCCGCTCTCCGATGTCGTCCAGCCCGTGCCGGACGTGGAAGGCCTCTTCTGCGCCCCCGCCACGATCGATCTGGCCGGCGCCGAGATCGAGCTGGTCTCGCTGGTGGCCCGGGAGAGCCGGCTGCAGCGGGCCATCGAGTCCTATGAGCAGCCGCTGGACTACATCCTCATCGACTGCCCGCCCTCGCTCGGCCTGCTGACCGTCAACGCCCTGGTGGCCGGCGCCGAGGTCCTCATCCCGATCCAGTGCGAGTACTACGCCCTGGAGGGACTGGGGCAGCTGCTCCGCAATGTGGAGCTGGTGCGGGGCCACCTCAACCCCAAGCTCCATGTCTCCACCATTCTGTTGACCATGTACGACGGCCGGACCCGGCTTGCCTCACAGGTCGCCGAAGAAGTGCGCACCCACTTCGGCAAGGAGGTGCTCAGCACGAGCATCCCGCGCTCGGTCCGCATCTCGGAGGCACCCAGCTACGGCCAGACGGTGCTGACCTACGATCCGGGTTCCAGCGGGGCGCTGTCGTACCTTGAGGCGGCACGTGAGATGGCGCTGCGTGGCCTCGGGCGCACCCAAGAGTTCAATGAGCAGAGCATGTCGGAGGGGATCCAGTGAGTGAGCGACGCAGAGGACTCGGCCGTGGTCTCGGCGCGCTGATTCCCGCCGCGCCGAATGGTGCGGACGCGGCAGCCGCGACCGCGGTGGCGACGACGACCGCCGCACCGACCGCCGCCGCTGTCCTGGCGCCGGAGCGAGGCATCGCCGCCGCCAAGGTGGCGGGCCTGGTGGAGCAGCAGGGACGCGAGGGCACCGCGACGATCCCGGTTTCACGTGAAACACCGGAAGGCATCGCCTCCCAGGAGCCGTCCATGGTGGCGGGGGCGTACTTCGCCGAACTGCCTCTGGACGCGATCACCCCCAACCCGCGTCAGCCGCGTGAGGTCTTCGACGAGGACGCGCTTGCCGAGCTGGTCACCTCCATCAAGGAGGTCGGCCTGCTGCAGCCGGTCGTCGTCCGCCAGATCGCCCCGGAGCGCTATGAGCTCATCATGGGCGAGCGGCGCTGGCGGGCCAGCCGCGAGGCGGGCCTGGACGCCATCCCGGCGATCGTACGGGCCACCGACGACGAGAAGCTCCTCCTCGACGCGCTGCTGGAGAACCTGCACCGCGCCCAGCTGAACCCGCTGGAAGAGGCAGCCGCCTACGACCAGCTCCTCAAGGACTTCGCCTGCACCCACGAGCAGCTCGCCGACCGCATCGGCCGCTCGCGCTCCCAGGTCTCCAACACCCTGCGACTGCTGAAGCTCTCAGCGCCCGTGCAGCGCCGGGTGGCGGCTGGTGTGCTCTCCGCCGGGCACGCCCGCTCATTGCTCGCCCTGGAGGACGTGGAGGACCAGGACCGGCTCGCCAGCCGGATCGTGGCCGAGGGGCTCTCGGTGCGCGCGGTCGAGGAGATCGTGCATGTGATGAACTCCGAGTCCCAGCCGGCGCGGAAGGCTCCGTCCCCGAGGGCGGGCAAGCGGGTGTCCCCCGCCCTCACCGACCTCGCCCTGCGGCTCTCGGACCGCTTCGAGACCCGGGTGAAGGTGGACCTCGGGCAGAAGCGCGGAAAGATCGTCGTGGAGTTCGCCTCGATAGAAGATCTGGAGCGCATCCTCGGCTCGATGGCGCCCGGTGAGAGCAAGGTCCTTCAGCGGTCGCTCACCGAGGAGACCGACGACGACGAGGAGTGAGTCTGCTCCTTCTCCCGCACCGGGGTCGCAACGAACGAGCGGTCCGCATCCCTTCGAGGGATGCGGACCGCTTTTTGCTGGGCCGTTCGCGTTGCTCCGGTGTCGGACTTGTCCGCTCACAGATACGATGCGTACGGGATGGAGCATTACCTCCGAGGAGGGGCCCATGCGATCGGTGCGGCGCGCTGGAGTGGAGCACGATTGGCAGAAGGCCGCTCTCGTGGCGGCGGGTCTTGGGCTGGGCGCCGTGGGTGGCTTCGTCGGCAGTTGGGTCCACGACAGAAACGAGGGTCTGACCTCATGGGGCGTCGGCTCGTTCCGCTCACGCTGGACAACCTCCCGGATCTCCCCAACCGCTGCCGCTCGTGCGTCTTCTGGGAGCTCGATCCGGTAAGCGGGGAAGCCGCCGTCCAGGCCGGTAAGCCGGAGCTGGAGAAGGAGGCCTGGATCTCCGCCGTGCTGCTGGAGTGGGGATCGTGCGGCCGTGTCGTCTACGTGGACGAGGTGCCGGCCGGCTTTGTGCTCTACGCCCCGCCGGCCTATGTGCCGCGGTCCACGGCCTTTCCCACGAGCCCCGTCTCCGCCGACGCCGTCCAGCTGATGACGGCCCGGATCATGCCGGGTTTCCAGGGGCAGGGGCTGGGACGGGTATTGGTGCAGACCGTGGCCAAAGACCTGGTGCGGCGCGGCTTCCGGGCGATCGAGGCGTTCGGTGACGCGCGCTGGGAGGAGCCCGCGTGTGTTCTCCCGGCCGAGCATCTGCTGGCCGTGGGGTTCAAGACCGTGCGGCCTCATCCGCGGTTTCCCCGGATGAGGCTGGAACTGCGGACGACGATCTCCTGGAAGGAGGACGTCGAGATGGCGATCGACCGGCTGCTCGGTGCCGTGCAGAAGGAACCGGCGCTGCGGCCCCTGTGACGGACGAAGGGCCCGCCCCTCAGGGGGCGGGCCCTTCCGTGTCTGCCTGCGGTGCTCAGCCGATGTAGTCGGCCAGGTCGCGCTCGATCGCGGCCTTCGGCTTGGCGCCGACGATGGTCTTCACGACCTCCCCGCCCTTGTAGACGTTGAGGGTCGGGATCGACATGACGCCGTACTTGGCGGCGGTGACCGGGTTCTCGTCGATGTTCAGCTTGACGATGGTGATCTGGTCGCTGTGCTCTGCGGCGATCGCCTCGAGGGACGGGGCGATCTGGCGGCACGGACCGCACCACTCGGCCCAGAAATCGACGAGGACGGGCTTGTCGCTGGACAGGACCTCCTCGTCGAAGGTCGCATCGGTCACGATCTTGGTGTTGCCGGCCACGGCTGTCTCCTCGGTGTGTTGGACGGGTACTTCGTAGTGCGGTGCGGTCAGACGACCGCGGCGGCGGTCTGCTCGGGCTCGCGGGTGTGCTCGCTGCCCGCGTCGCTCAGAGCGGCGAGGTAGCGCTCGGCGTCCAGGGCGGCGGAGCAACCGGTGCCCGCGGCGGTGATCGCCTGGCGGTAGGTGTGGTCCACGACGTCACCCGCGGCGAAGACGCCGGGGATCTTCGTACGGGTGCTGGGGGACTTGACCTTGAGGTAGCCCTCCTCGTCCAGGTCGAGGACACCCTTGAAGAGCTCGGTGCGGGGGTCGTGGCCGATCGCGATGAACAGCCCGGTGACGGGGAGCTCGGAGGCCTCACCGGTCTTGGTGTTGCGCAGGACCAGACCGGAGAGCTTGCCGTCGCCCTTGATTTCGGCGACCTCGTTGTCCCAGAGGAACTTGATCTTCGGGTCGGCAAAGGCCCGCTCCTGCATGGCCTTGGAGGCACGCAGGGTGTCCCGGCGGTGGACCACGGTCACGCTCTTGGCGAAGCGGGAGAGGAAGGTCGCCTCCTCCAGCGCGGTGTCACCACCACCGATGACGGCGATCTCGTGGTCCTTGAAGAAGAAGCCGTCACAGGTGGCGCACCACGAGACACCGCGGCCGGACAGCTGGTCCTCGTTGGCAAGCCCGAGCTTGCGGTGCTGGGAACCGGTGGCGATGATGACGGCCTTCGCCCGGTGGACGGTGCCCGCGGAGTCGGTGACGGTCTTGATGTCACCGTCGAGGTCGACCTCGACGATGTCGTCCGGGATGAGCTCGGCACCGAAGCGTTCGGCCTGGGCCCGCATGTTCTCCATGAGGTCGGGGCCCATGATGCCATCGCGGAAGCCGGGGAAGTTCTCCACCTCGGTCGTGGTCATCAGAGCGCCGCCTGCGGTGACCGCTCCCTCGAAGACCAAGGGCTTGAGGGAGGCGCGGGCGGTGTAGAGCGCGGCTGTGTATCCCGCCGGCCCGGAACCGATGATGATCACGTTTCGGACGTCGCTCACGGGTTCTTCCTCGTCTCTGCTGTGCCGACTCGCCGGGTGCCTCGGCGGCGGGACCTTTGTCATCCCGCCTAACGGATCCTACGGTCCGGGCATTCCCGCCGTCGTGGCGCTAGCGAGGGTATGTCTCCTCGCGGAGCAGAGTGCCCGTGGCGGAGGGCTTGGCCGTGGCACACGAGGCGTCCACGACATAGGCGTCGACGAGCGCCGGGTCGCCGTTGTGCGGCAGCACGACCAGATAGGAGTCCACGCCCTCGTACCTGCCCCGATGGGTGGCGAGCGGGGCGTCGTGGCGGTCAAGGGCGCGGAGGACACAGGGCGGTGCCACGCTGTCGACACCGGCCAGCGGGGCCTGCCCCGAGGGCTTGGCCTCGCTGTGGCTGCTCGCGTTTCCTGTCAGCAGATCGTGTACCTGGACGCCGAGCGTGTCGGTATCGGCCTTGCCACCGGCGTCGGAGGCCGCCGACGAACCCTGGTCCGCGCTTTCGCCCGCGGTGTTCCAGGCCGACTGGGCGACGACGGTGCCGAGACCGATGGCGGCGGCCACCGAGGCGACGACGAGGACGTTCTTTCCCCAACGCCGGCGGGACCGTGGCCCCTGGCGACCGGGGCCGCTGGAGGCGGGGCCGTGGCCGGCGGGCCTGCCGTCGCCGGAGGTCGATGTTTCACGTGAAACACGGGGCGGTCCCGCGGTCGCTGTTTCACGTGAAACATCGGGGGCGTTCGAGGTGAGCAGCGCCTCGGCGGCGAGGGCCGCGTCGATTCGGCCGGCGATGTCGGCGGGCATCCGGGGTGGCCCGGGGAGCGTGCCCAGCAGTCCCCGGATCTCGTCCAGGGAAGCGCGGACATCGGTGCAGAGTGCACAGCCGTCGATGTGCCCGCGGACGTCGGCGGAACGCTCGGGCGGGAGGATGCCCTCGGTGAGGGCCGAGATCTCGGCGACCTCGGGATGCTCGTCCGTTCCCGTCGTCGACGTCATGGGTGTCCACCTCCGCCCTTCGTGAAGTCGTGGCCCGGCTGGGTCTCCGTCTCTGGGACGGATGCGTTCTCCGTCCGGTTCCTTCCCCCTGCTCGATCACCGCTACTCCCCGGCTCGTCCCGTAGATGGGAGAGGAGCGGCAGCAGTCGTGCCCGGCCCCGGGCACATCTGCTCTTGACGGTCCCCGCCGGCACGTCGAGGACGGCGGCGGCCTCGGCGACGGGGTACCCCTGCATGTCCACCAGCACCAGGGCGGCCCGCTGCTCCGCGGGGAGGGTCCCGAGTGCCCGCAGCAGTTCCCGGTGGAGCTCGCCCCGCTCGGCGGGAGCCGCGGCGGACTCATGCGGTTCGAGCAGTTCCTCGAACTGCTTCTCATCGGTGACCGGGGAGGTGCGGCGCGAGGCCGCCTTGCGTGCACGGTCCAGGCACGCGTTCACGGTGATGCGGTGCAGCCAGGTCGTGACGGCCGACTGGCCACGGAAGGTGTGGGCGGACCGGAAGGCCGAGACCAGGGCGTCCTGCACGGCGTCAGCGGCCTCCTCACGGTCCCCCAGGGTCCGCAGCGCCACCGCCCAGAGCCGGTCGCGGTGCCGGCGGACGAGCTCCCCGAAGGCGTTCGGGTCCCCTGCGACATGACGGGCGAGGAGGTCGCTGTCGCCGACCTCCCCGCCCGTGTCCTGCGTGCCCACCGTCCCCCTCCCCGCGGGGCTACTGCCCCTCGAACCTCACGTCGGTGATGGCCTGCTTGTAGCCGGAACCGCTGAAGTTGTCCCCTGTGGCATAGGGCATGGCGGTCAGCCAGACCAGAACGTACCGCGTCTCCACGGGCTCTTTGGTCGAGAGCTTCGCGGAACGGTCAGAGGTCTGGATCGTGGCCATCTGCTTCATGCTCGAGAGGGCGGCGGACGAGGACAGTGAGTCCGCCGCGTACAGCTCGACGGTGGTGTGGTCCCCGCCGTAGTAGAGCCCTATCGTCGCCGCGCTGACCTTCTTCACGGCGCCGAGGTCGTAGACGATGCCGACACCCTTCTTGTACGGCGCGAGCACAGGCCCCTTGGTGAAGCTCCTGCTGCGCCAGTAGCTCCCTGCGTCCTGGTCGTAGGTCAGCTTCACCTGGTCTGTGTGCTGCGGCGTGCCGTCCGGGTAGTACTCAACCGCGCCCTGGATCGGCAGCGGCTGCAGCGTGACCTGGTTCGTCCCGCCGCTGCCGCCGTCGCCGCCCGTGTTGTGGGACGTGGCGGCGCCGCCGTTCTTCGCCTCGTGCTCGCGGTCCATCAGCGTCTCCGCGAGCTGCCAGCTGCCGAGGCCGAGGGCGACGATGAGGAGAGCCGAGACGGACCACTTGAGGGCCTTGCCGGTGCGGCCGGGCAGCGCCGGGGGCGGGGTGGCCGGAAGGGTCGCCGTGGGCCCTGCGGGCGCCGGACCCGCGGGGGGCTGGCGATAGGAGCCCTGCTGGTAGGTGGTGCGCGAGTAGGGCGGCATCGCCGACTCGGGGGGCCGAATCCTGGGCATCGAGGTGACCGCCCTGGCCAGCTCCTCCGGAGTGGTGCAGGGCTCGGGCTCGCGGGAGGCCGTGGCACCGTCGTTGACCAGAGCCCGCATGGCGAGCTCCGACAGTCCGCGGTGGACGCCCGCTCGCACCTGGTCGGGGGCGACCAGGCCGACGTCCTTGGGGAGGCCGGTGAGCCCGTGCTCGTCCTCCGGGTACGGCCAGCGCTGGGTGAGCGCGGCGTACAGGAGGGCCCCGATGGCCTCGGTGTCCTCGCGCTGCGGCCGCTCGGAGGAGATCCCGCGCAGTGCGGCGGCGACGGCCAGGCCCCGGATGCGGTACTGGCCGGCGTCGGTGCGCAGCACGGCGTCCGGGCTGAGCCGCAGATGCGCCAGCCCCTCGCGGTGGGCGGCCGCCATCGCCTGGGAGACCTGGCTGACCATCTGGTGGGCCTCGTGCGGCTCCAGCGGGTCGGCGGCGATGAGGGTGGTCAGTTCCTTGGCGTCCGGGAGCCACTCGTGGATGACATAGACGAGGTCGTTCTCCTCGACCGCGTCGAGGACCTGGACGAAGCGCGGGTCGCCGAGCAGGGCCGCAGAGCGGGCCGCGGCCAGCACGGGACGGGCCCGGCTGTGCTCGGCGGGCAGGATGTGGATGCCCACGGCCCGGCGCAGCTTCTCGTCGACCGCTCTCCAGCTGCTGAAGCCGTCGGCGCGGGTGAGGCACTCCTCCAGGCGGTAGCGCCGGGCGAGTTTGTGGCCGCTGTGGAGCTCCGGCGGCTCGTTCTTGGGTGGTGCTGTCTCCTCGGGGATGGTCTGCTGCGGCGCGTCCTGCTCTTCGCTCCGGTCCGTCGCCTCGTCGGCCGTGGCACTGTCCGCGTGGGCGGTGAGCTGCTTGTCGCCGCTCTCGTTGGCCACTCCGACGGCAGCCGTGCTCCGTTCCGCCACCGTCGCTCCTGCCTCCCCATCCGTTGCAAGATCTGACAACACAGCCAAGGACAATTGTGCCAACAGTCCACCGCTATGCACGACACACGACGGCCCACGAAGGTTGCGCAGCGGGACCCTCAGCGGCCCAGCCGGCCCCTGACCATGCCGACCATGGCCGTCAGTTCCTCGACGCGCATGCGCTTGGCGGCGATGAAGAAGATCCCGCCCAGCACCACGGCGCCGAGCAGCAGCGACAGCAACGAAGCGGCAGCACCGTGACCCAGCGAGTGCGAGACACCGTAGACGACGGCTCCGGCGCCCACAGCGGCGGGGATGCACGCGCCGAAGAGCCGGGCGTACGTCCGGACCACCCGCTTGCCGTCGATGTCGCCGCCGAGGCGCTTGCGCAGTCGCTTGACCGCCACTCCGACGCCGATCGTGTAGGCCAGGCCGTAGCCGGCGGCCATGCCCACCACGGCCCAGCGGGCGGGGAGGACGAAGTAGCAGACGGCGGCCGCGACGGCGTTGCAGGCGGCGACGATGACCGTGTTGTAGAAGGGGGTGCGGGTGTCCTCGTAGGCGTAGAAGCCGCGCAGCACGATGTACTGCACCGAGAAGGGGATCAGCCCGAGGCCGAAGGCCATCAGGATGTATCCGATGGTCAGCGCGCCCTCCCCGGAGCTGCTGTAGAGCAGGGTGGCCATGGGAAGGCCGAGGGCGAGGAAGGCGAACGCGGCGGGCACGATGGCCACGCCCGAGGTCCGCAGGCCGTAGGAGAGGTCGTCGCGCACGGCGGCGGCGTCACCGTCGGCGGCGGCGCGGGAGATCCGCGGCAGCACGGCGGTCATGACGGAGACGGTGATGATGGCCTGCGGCATCTGCCAAAGGAGCAGCGCGTAGTTGAAGCCGGTGATGCCGGCGCCCTCATGGCCCGCGTGTTCGGCCGCCGCACCCGCCGCCGTCGCGAACTGGGTGAGGACGATCATGCCGACCTGGTTGGCGAGGACGAAGAAGAAGGTCCACTTGGCCAGCTTCGCCGCGTGGCCGAGGCCGTGGCCGCGCCAGTCGAAGCGGGGACGGATCCGGAAGCCGGCGTCGCGGAGGTAGGGGAGCATCGCCAGCGCCTGCACCGCCAGGCCCAGGAGGGTGCCGAGACCGAGCAGCCGGGCGCCCTCGGGGGTGATGGTCGCCGAGGTCACGCGGGTGTCGGTGAAGGAGCCGAACGCCCAGATGAAGGCGCCGAAGGTGGCGATGATGACGACGTTGTTGAGAACCGGGGTCCACATCATCGCGCCGAACCGGCCGCGGGCGTTGAGGATCTGACCGAGCACCACGTGCAACCCCATGAAGAACATGGTGGGGATGCAGTAGCGGGCGAAGGTGACCGCGACCTCGAACCTGACCGGGTCGGAGGCGATGTCGTGGGACATCGCCCGGATGAAGACCGGTGCGGCGATCACACAGACGGCGGTGACGGCCGCCAGGCCGACGACGACCAGGGTGAGCAGGCGGTTGGCGTACGCCTCGCCGCCGTCCTCGTCGTTCTTCATGGCCCGCACCAGCTGGGGGATGAAGACCGCGTTCAGTGCGCCGCCGCCGACCAGGATGTAGATCATCGTCGGCAGGGTGTTGGCCACCTGGTAGCCGTCGTTCAGCGTGCCGACGCCGATCGCGGCGGCCATCACCAGCGTGCGCAGGAATCCGGTGACCCGTGAGACGAGGGTGCCCGCCGCCATGAGGGCGCTGGACTTGAGGACGCTGCCCGCCCGGCCGCCGGACTTCGCCGCCACCGGCTCCGCCACGGGCTCGGGTTCCGCGGGGGCGGCTTCCACCGGCTCGTCGCGGAAGAGGTGCGCGTACTCGTCCGGCCGCGCCGGCGTCCCGTCCTCGCCAGGGGCGTTCGAGACCAGCTCGTCGACGCCGACGTACCGGGTGGAGGCGTCGTCGGCGTACGGCATGCGGTACGGCTCCTGGTGCGCATACGGCGGACCGCCGGGATGGGGCTGGGCCGGCGGGTGCGCGGTGCGGTCGTAGAGGGCCTCGCCCACCGGGTCCTGCGCGGTCGGGTCCTGCCGCTGGTACGGATCGCGGGCATAGGTGTCCTGCAGGTACGGGTCGGGCGCGGCAGGGTGCTGCCCGGGCTGCGCGGGGAACCGCTCCCCGGCTTCCCGCTCGCGCTCACCGTCGTACGGTGCGTTCATCTGTGCCCCACCTCATCGGCCACTGGCTCGCTGGCTATCGGTCCACCTTCTCACCCGTCCCGGACGGGTCCGTACTTTCCGGGGAGGTGTCCGGCGCCAGGTCACCCGGCTGCTCGTCCTGGACGCCGTCCCGGTCACCCATGGTGCCCTCTCCGGCGTCGTCCTCGTCCTCGCCCTCATCCCCGTCCGGGGTCGTCTCCGCGTCGGCGTCCTCGGCGTCCTCGGCGTCCTCGCCGTCGGAGGCCGTGCGGCGCTTGCGCTGGTGGTACATCCGTACGCCGGCCAGGACAAGCAGCAGCAGCCCGGCGGCGATCACCAGCATGACAGTGGATGTGATGGAGGTGACATCCACCTGGAACGTGATCGGCTCCCCGTACGGGGCGTGGTCCTTGGTGTAGAGCTGGGCGGTGACCGTGTTCAGGCCGTTGCGGGCGGCGGTGCCCTCGAACTTCAGGGAGCGGGTGTGACCGCCCTCGACGGTCACCGGCTGGGCGTCACCCGGGTCCAGGCTGTTGCCCTGGCTGGAGGTGAGCCGCAGTTCCAGGCCCTGCACGGTCTGTCCGAGCTCGTTCTTCACGGTCACCGGGATGGTGCCGCTGCGGCCGGACAGCGTGAGCGTCCCGGTCTTGGGGAGCAGATAGACAAGGCTCATCAGGTCCGACAGGTACTCGGAGATGGCCGCCCTGAAGTCGGCGGAGCTCCCGGGGAGGCCGCGCCACTCGGTGGACATCGACCGCCTCAGCGCGTTGCCGAAGGGGGTCCTCACCCGGTCGGGCTTGCTCAGGAGGGCCATGAAGTCGTCGAGCTCGCCCTGGGTCTCCTGGACCTGCCGGAACGCGGCGGTGCTCATCTCCTGCTTGCGCAGGTGCGCCGGGTAGGAGCCGCGGCCGGGTACCGTGCGGTTGGCCCGGGGGTCCGGGGTGGCCTTCGCGGCGGCGGCGAAGTCCACCGTCTCGGCCCAGCTGCTGCGGGCGACCTCGGTGATGGCCTGGGACATGGCCTGGGCCTGTGAGGCCTTGGCCATGCGCTGGGGGGCGACGACGATGCTGCGCTGCCGGTCCGGCGACTGCATCGTGATCATGAGGGTCTGGGCGAGGTACTTCTGGACCGCGAGGGTCGAGTTCCCCGCCGACGTCATGTCGCCCTGGAAGGCCTTGGAGAGCCCGGAATCGGCGACGACCGCCGTGGTGCCGCCGCCGATGGGCCGCGCGGAGGTGGGGGTGTAGCTGAGGCCGCCGGATTCGCCGAGGCTGTCGCTGCGGGCGATGACCTTGTCGGCGCCGGCCGAGGTGGCCACGTCGACGATGGAGGGGTCGACAGCGCCTTCCACGGGCCAGGACACGTCAGTGGAAGGGGTCACCACCCCGTTGAGAACGGTCTCGACGGTGGTGGTCGCGAGTTCCGTGGCGGTCTTGAGGTGGCTCAGGGTGCCGGGGACGTTCTTGCCGTGGTGGGCGATCGAGGCGATGTCCGGGTCGGCGAAGGGCAGCGCGACGACCTCGTCACCGGCCACGGCCTCCTTGAGGCTGTTCAGCCAGCGCTTGGCGTCGTCGGTGCCGGTGCCCGAGCTGGTGTGATCGAGATCACCGCCCGGTCCGGCCACCTGGTACCGCCGGGTCATCGCGTCGACCGTGGCGAGCAGGTCGGGGTCGATGACCCAGGTGACGGGCAGGTCCTTGCCGAGCGTCACCATCTGCTGCAGACGGCCGCCGGGCGCGAGGTCCTCGGCCAGGTCGTCGTTGAGGAAGATCGGGCTCTGCTGGTCGTCGCTCTCGCTGCGGACGGCGAGGTGGGGGCGGTCGATCAGCGGCCACAGGAAGGTGTAGCGGGTGGGCTTGGCGTCCCCGTCCCGGTACCAGGGGAGGAAGGTCCGCTCGATCCCGAGGATCTCGTTGTAGCCCCGGTCCCTGGTCTGCCCGGTCAGGGAGACTCCGAGCTGGTAGACGCCGTCGGAGCCCAGCCCCAGCGCCTTGACGGGGACCTTCAGGGTGAAGCTGCGGGTGATCCCGGCTGGCAGGTCCTCGACGGCGGCGGTGTGTCCGGGGAGCTCCTGGCCGTCGGCCTGCGTGTGAGCCCTGCGGGTGGACGCACCGCTGATGGCGCTGCGGCTGCTCAACGGGCCCCCGGGGGCGATCTCCACGCCGACGTGGGCGCCGCTGACGGTGTGCTTGCTCGTGTTGGTGACCGTGCCGGTCAAGGTGATGGTGTCGCCCTTGGCCGGGACGGTGGGAGACAGAGCGTCCACCGACACGTCCACGGTGCGGCCGTCGGAGCTGTCCGCGTACGCCGTGGGGGCCGTCCGGGCCTGGACCAGGCCTGCGAACAGGGTGGCGCCCACGAGCAGCGCCGTCGCCCGGCGCAGCCTCGAACGGGCCGGAGGTCCTCCGGGGTGCTGTGCCGCCTCGCCCACGCGCTGGCCGTCCCTCGTCGTCATCGGATGTGCGTCCTGGAATGGTAACGATGCTCGATGACCCAAAGTGCTGTGAGTGGGCCACAAGATCGATACAGTCCGGGGCCGCGGACGGCGTCGACATGATCGTGGACGCCTGGAAACCGGTCCGCCGCGGGGCGCATGGGCACGTACCCTTTTCTGTTGTGCCGAATGCCAACAACGCCCCCCAGACCCTGAAGACCGCGCCCGTCATCGCGCCGGTGGCCGAGGACCTCGGCCGCCGCTTCCAGGACGCCGGATTCCGGCTTGCCCTCGTCGGCGGCTCGGTCCGCGACACCCTGCTCGGCAGGCTCGGCAATGATCTCGACTTCACCACCGACGCCCGGCCCGATCAGGTCCTGAAGATCATCCGCGGGTGGGCGGAGGCGGTCTGGGAGGTGGGCATCGCCTTCGGTACGGTCGGCTGCCGCAAGGACGGCTTCCAGATCGAGGTGACCACCTACCGTTCCGAGGCGTACGACCGCACCTCGCGCAAGCCCGAGGTGTCCTACGGGGAGACGATCGAGGAAGACCTGGTCCGCCGGGACTTCACCGTCAACGCGATGGCGGTCTCGCTGCCCGGGGCGGAGTTCGTGGACCCTTACAGCGGTCTCGGTGACCTGGCGCAGCGGGTGCTGCGCACGCCCGGCACCCCGGAGGAGTCCTTCTCCGACGATCCGCTGCGGATGATGCGCGCAGCACGCTTCGCCGCCCAGCTGGACTTCGAGGTGGCCCCCGAGGTGGTGACCGCGATGACCGAGATGGCGGACCGCATCGAGATCGTCTCGGCCGAGCGCATCCGGGAGGAGCTCAACAAGCTGATCCTCTCCGATCACCCCCGCAAGGGCCTGCAGCTGCTCGTCGAGACGGGGCTGGCCGCCCGTGTCGTGCCGGAGCTGCCCGCGCTGCGCCTGGAACGGGATGAGCACCACCGCCACAAGGACGTCTACGAGCACACCCTGACCGTGCTGGACCAGGCGATGGCGCTGGAGACGGAGGAGCCGGACCTGGTGCTGCGGCTCGCGGCGCTGCTGCACGACATCGGCAAGCCGCGCACCCGCCACTTCGAGTCCGACGGACGGGTCTCCTTCCATCACCACGAGGTGGTCGGCGCCAAGATGACCAAGGCGCGGCTGACCAAGCTCAAGTACCCGAACGAGATCATCAAGGACGTGGCCCGACTGGTGGAGCTGCACCTGCGCTTCCACGGCTACGGGACCGGGGAATGGACCGACTCCGCCGTCCGTCGCTACGTCCGCGACGCCGGTCCGCTGCTCGACCGGCTGCACAAGCTGACCCGCTCGGACTGCACGACCCGCAACAAGCGCAAGGCGGCGGCCCTCTCGCGTACCTACGACGGCCTCGAGACGCGGATCGCGCAGCTGAAGGAGCAGGAGGAGCTGGACGCGATCCGGCCGGACCTGGACGGCAACCGGATCATGGAGATCCTGGGCATCGCTCCTGGTCCCCAGGTCGGAAAGGCCTACAACCACTTGCTGGAGCTGCGCCTGGAGAACGGGCCGCTGGGTGAGGAGGCCGCCGTGGCCGCGCTGAAGGAGTGGTGGGCCGCGCAGGGCTGAGCGCCATGCCCGTCCGGCCGCCGGACGAGGAGAGGGGGTCGTGTTTCACGTGAAACACGACCCCCTCTTCCCTTAAGGGCGAACCCATCACTTGGTGAGGGTCTGCAGGCAGAGCACCACGTTGTTGAAGTCGCTACCCGACTGGACGTAGTAGATGTCCGACTGGCTGACGGACTCGCACTGCTTCTGGTCCGTGGAGTCGTCGAACTTCTTGAGGATCTTGAACTGGGCGTCGCCGGATGAGCAGTCGACGTCCACCAGGTCCGGGTCCTTCTCGCTGCCCTGGTTGTGGAGGCAGCCGCCGACCTTGGACGTCTCGGCGTCGGTCTCGTCGAACTGGGAGAAGACGAACCTCACGCCCAACGCGACCACGACGGCCACGATCAGGCTGATGATGGTGCGGACGAGCTTCTTGCTGCGCTTCGCCGGGGCGGCGGGCGGCGGGAATGCTCCGGGCTGGCCCTGGGGCGGAGGGAAGGTTCCCGGCTGACCCTGCGGGGGCGGAAACGCGCCGGGCTGGCCCTGGGGCGGGGGAAACCCGCCGGGCTGGCCCTGCGGGTCCGGGATGTTGCTGTTCTGAGGCGGCGGAGTCGCCATGGTCGTTCCCCTCCCTGGGATGAACCTGTCAGTTCGTTCTGAACGCGCGAACGCTACTTGAGGAGTCCGACACATCCCCCACCGGGGCACCTGTTTCACGTGAAACAGGCGGACGCGGAGTGATCGTCGTGCTTCACGTGAAACGGCGCGGAGCCCTGGCGGTGCCGACCGCCACCACCGCGTAGAGCACCGCGAGGGCGAGCAGCAGCGGCGCGGAGCGGCCGTCCGGCGGCAGGACCAGTGCGCACACCGCTGCCGCGCCGACGAAGGCGACATTGAACAACACGTCGTAGATCGAGAACACCCGCCCCCGATAGGCGTCGTCGACCGACGACTGGACCACCGTGTCGGTGGCGATCTTCGCTCCCTGGGTGGCCAGCCCCAGCACGAAGGCCGCAACCAGCATGGGGGCCGGTTCGAAGGGGAGCCCCAGGCCCGGCAGCAGGACGGCGGCGGAACCCGCGCAGACGGTGATCCATCCGAAGGTGCCGAAGCGTCCGGTCGCCCAGGGGGTGACCACGGCCGCGGTGAAGAAGCCCGCCCCCGAGACGACGACCGCCAGCCCCAGGAGCGCCAATCCGTCCGCCGTTCCGCGGCCGGTGCCGTCGGATCCCGACCAGGCGTACCGGCAGAGCATCAGCACCGTCACGGTGAGCCCGCCGTAGCAGAAGCGCATCGCCGTCATCGCGGCCATGGCGCGTGCCGCACGCGGCCTCCGGCGCAGATGCCGCAGCCCGTGGACCAGGCCGCGGAAGGTACTGCGCAGTGCCTCGCCCACCCGCGTCTGGATCCGGGACGGGTCGGGCCCCAGCAGATCCTGTCCCAGGGTCAGCGAGGCGAGGCCGGCGCAGAGATAGAGGATCGCTCCCAGCACCACGACCAGGACGTCCGACCGGGTGCCCTCGGCGACCACCAGATGGACCAGGAAGGCGGCTCCGCCGCCCGCGGTGGCCGCGAGCGTGCCGGCGGTCGGGGACAGCGCGTTCGCCATGACCAGACGCTTGCCGTCGACCACGCGGGGCAGGGACGCCGACAGTCCGGCGAGGACGAAGCGGTTGACGCCGGTGACCGAGAGGGCGGACAGATAGAAGAGCCAGTCCGGGACGCGCAGCAGCATCAGTGCCGCGGTGCCGAGGGAGAGCGCCGCCCGCAGCAGGTTGCAGTGGAGGAGAACCTGCCGACGCCGCCAGCGGTCCAGCAGGACGCCCGTGAACGGCCCCAGGAGCGAGTACGGCAGCAGCAGGACCGCCATCGCGGAGGCGATGGCGGCCGGCGAGGTCTGCTTCTCCGGGGAGAAGACCACATAGGCCGCCAGCGCCACCTGGAAGACCCCGTCGGAGAGCTGGGACAGCAGCCGCACCGCCAGCAGTCGCCGGAAGTCGCGGAAGCGCAGCAGCACACTGAGATCACGGACAACGGGCATGCGCACAGCCTCACATGACGCACAGGCCCCCGGGTGCGATACCCGGGGGCCTGTGCGGTTGCGTCGTACGACGAGCGATGACGGGGTTAAGCCGCTGCTCAGCGCTCGACCTCGCCGCGGATGAACTTCTCCACGTTCTCGCGCGCCTCGTCGTCGAAGTACTGCACCGGCGGGGACTTCATGAAGTAGGAGGACGCCGACAGGATCGGGCCGCCGATGCCGCGGTCCTTGGCGATCTTCGCCGCGCGGAGCGCGTCGATGATGACACCCGCGGAGTTCGGGGAGTCCCAGACCTCGAGCTTGTACTCCAGGTTCAGCGGGACGTCGCCGAAGGCGCGGCCCTCGAGGCGGACGTACGCCCACTTGCGGTCGTCCAGCCAGGCCACGTAGTCCGAGGGGCCGATGTGGACGTTCTTCTCGCCCAGCTCGCGGTCGGGGATCTGGGAGGTGACGGCCTGCGTCTTGGAGATCTTCTTGGACTCCAGGCGCTCGCGCTCGAGCATGTTCTTGAAGTCCATGTTGCCGCCGACGTTCAGCTGCATGGTGCGCTCGACGATGACACCGCGGTCCTCGAAGAGCTTGGTCAGCACGCGGTGCGTGATGGTCGCGCCGACCTGCGACTTGATGTCGTCACCGACGATCGGCACACCGGCCTCGGTGAACTTGTCCGCCCACTCCTTGGTGCCGGCGATGAAGACCGGGAGGGCGTTGACGAAGGCGACCTTGGCGTCGATCGCGCACTGCGCGTAGAACTTGGCCGCGTCCTCGGAGCCCACGGGCAGGTAGCAGACCAGCACGTCGACCTTGCGGTCCTTGAGGACCTGCACGACGTCGACCGGCTCCTCGGCGGACTCCTCGATGGTCTGGCGGTAGTACTTGCCGAGACCGTCCAGGGTGTGGCCGCGCTGGACGGTCAGGCCCTTCTGCGGCACGTCGCAGATCTTGATGGTGTTGTTCTCGCTGGCACCGATGGCGTCCGCGAGGTCGAGGCCGACCTTCTTCGCGTCGACGTCGAAGGCAGCGACGAACTCGACGTCACGCACGTGGTAGTCGCCGAACTGCACGTGCATGAGACCAGGCACGCGGCTGTCCGGGTCGGCGTCCTTGTAGTACTCGACACCCTGCACCAGCGATGCGGCGCAGTTGCCCACGCCAACGATGGCTACGCGAACCGAACCCATTCCGGTTGCTCCCTGTGTAATCGTCACGCGGGTCCCCGGCTGGTGCCGGGTCCGCCGTTTTCCTGTTGGTTGTCCTGCTCGGCATCGGCGGACGAAGCGGTCCGGGGCTGCTTGCTGCGCCCCTCCCGCTCGGTCTCGATCAGCTCGTTCAGCCAGCGGACCTCACGCTCCACCGACTCCATGCCGTGCCGCTGCAGCTCGAGCGTGTAGTCGTCGAGCCGCTCACGGGTACGCGCGAGAGACGCGCGCATCTTCTCCAGGCGCTCCTCGAGGCGGCTGCGCCGCCCCTCGAGGACACGCATCCGTACGTCCCTGGACGTCTGGCCGAAGAAGGCGAAACGAGCCGCGAAGTGCTCGTCCTCCCACGCGTCCGGGCCGGAGTGGGCGAGGAGCTCCTCGAAGTGCTCCTTGCCGGCTGCCGTCAACCGGTACACGATCTTGGCCCGTCGGCCGGCCAGCGGCGCGGCGAGCGGATCGGGCTCAGGTCCGGTCTCCTCGACCAGATAGCCCTGAGCGACCAGTGTCTTGAGGCAGGGGTAGAGGCTGCCGTAGCTGAACGCGCGGAACACGCCGAGCGAGGTGTTGAGCCGCTTGCGCAGCTCATAACCGTGCATCGGGGATTCGCGCAGCAGACCCAGGACGGCGAACTCGAGGATGCCGGAGCGCTTGCTCATGCCCTCGTCACCCCTCCGTCCATGCCGTCGTCGCCTCTTATCTCGCCGCGATGTATCGGCTCGATACATCGCGACGATAGAACGAGAATCCGGGTACGGCAAGGCGGCCCACGGTGACCGGCGTCACATCACGAAATCCGTCCACCGTCAACCGCCCGTTATGTGATGAACATCTGGCTAGAACCTCTTTTGACCGTGCGTACTCTGTTCGCCATGCAGAGCACCGGGAACCGAGTGACATCAGTGAGCGTCCTTGTCCCTGGTGCAGTGCGGTCATCGCACGCCGGGGGGACCGGAAAACCAACTGCCGCTTTCAGGCGATTCCGCCTGTCCTAGGAGTAGCTGTTCATGAGCGAGCACCGTCGCAAGCCGCCGCAGTCGCCCGGCGACGGCCGGGCAGCCGCCCGGCGCGGCGCGCAGCAGCAGCCCCCGCCGCCTGGCGGCCGGCGGGCCGCTGGGCCGCCGAGGCCGCAGCCGTACGGCACGCACGGAACCGGTTCGGGGCAGGGCCACGGCCCGCGCCAGGGCATGGGACAGCCCCCCCGCCAGGGTGCGGGTCCGGGCGCGGGAGCCCCCGGACGCCCGGGGGTGGCCGGCCGCGCGCGTGGGGGCGAGCCTCCGTACCAGGGAAGGGCGGCCGCGCGCCGCGCCGCCCAGGAGTCACAGAAGGGCGGCCGCCGCCGGGCGGCCGCGGGGGGCGGCCGCGGAGGGGGGCAGCCCCCGAAGAAGCGCGTCATCGACTACCCCCGCTGGGGGAAGGACGGCTGGCAGCGCTGGATGCCGTCATGGAAGCTCGTCTCCGGGCTGTGCCTGTTCTTCTTCGGCAGCCTGGTCGCCGTCGCCGGTGTCGGATACGCCATGGTGGGTGTGCCCAAGGAGAGCGACATCGCCAAGGCCCAGAACAACGTCTACTTCTGGGACAACGGCAAGGAGATGGTGGCGACCGGCGGTGAGGTCAACCGCCAGAACCTGGGCTACTCGGAGATCCCCGAGGAGATGCGGTTCGCCGTCATGTCCGCGGAGAACAAGACCTTCGAGACGGACTCGGGCGTCGACCCCATGGGCATCGCGCGCGCCCTGGTCAACATGGCCAAGGGCGGGGAGACGCAGGGTGGTTCCACCATCACCCAGCAGTACGTGAAGAACGCCCGCCTCGGCGACCAGTCGCAGACCGTCACCCGTAAGTTCAAGGAGCTGTTCATCTCGGTGAAGGTGGGTGCCACGGTCGACAAGAAGGAGATCATGGCGGGCTACCTGAACTCCTCCTACTACGGCCGTCGTTCCTACGGTCTGCAGGCCGCCGCGCGCTCCTACTACGGCATCGACGCGTTCGACCTGAACGCGAGCCAGTGCGCGTTCCTGGCCTCGCTGCTCAAGGGCGCCACCTACTACGACCCCTACGGCAACACCGACATCGACACCTCGGCGACGGCCGCGGCCAACACCAAGCGCGCCAAGGACCGCTGGGCCTGGATCCTCGGGCAGGAGCTGCAGGACGGCCGGATGACCAAGGCGGACTACGACAAGTGGATCCAAAAGGGCTTCCCCATGCCGCGGAAGCCGCAGAACGACGCGCAGCTCAGCGGCCAGACCGGCTACCTCGTGAGCCTCGCCAACAAGAGCGTCATCAATAACAGCGACGGCAAGATCACCCAGGAGAAACTCCAGCTGGGCGGTTACCGCATCTACACCACCTTCAACAAGAAGAAGGTGGACCAGCTGGAAGCCGCGGTCAAGAAGGTTCGCAAGGCGAACGAGAACGTCAAGCGGGCGGGCGGCGTCGACAAGTACGTGCAGTTCGGCGGTGCCTCGGTGGACCCGAAGGACGGCAAGATCGTCGCGATCTACGGCGGCGTGGACGCGACGAAGCACTTCACGAACAACGCCGATGAGACCGGTGCCGGTGTCGGTTCGACGTTCAAGCCGTTCGTTCTCGCCGCGGGCATGACCTACGGCAAGCGGAACCCCGACTGGACCGAGGCCGACGGCCTGCAGGACCGGACGATCGTCTCGCCGAAGAGCATCTACAGCGGCAAGAACAAGCTGAAGATCAAGTACTTCGACGGCCGCGTCTGGGAGGACAAGGACGGGCAGTGGCTCCAGACGAACGACGACAACGACTCGTACGGCGACATCACGCTGCGTGAGGCCATGCGGGTCTCGGCGAACTCGCCGTATGTGCAGCTGGGCATGGACGTCGGCACGGACAAGGTGAAGGAGGCGGCGCTCAAGGCGGGTCTCCTGGAGGGCAGCCTGGCCACCACCAACAGCCCGACGTTCTCCATCGGCACCTCGGCCCCGAGCGCCATCCGGATGGCCGACGCCTACTCCACCTTCGCCAACCGCGGGAAGCAGAACGACCCGTACTCGGTGAAGGAGGTCAAGCACGAGGGCCTGACGGTCTACAGGCACAAGGCCAATCCCAAGGAGGCCTTCTCCGAGGCCGTGGCCGACAACGTGACCGACGTGCTGCAGACCGTGGTCAAGAGCGGTACCGGTACCTCGGCCCAGCTGCAGGGCCGTCAGGTGGCCGGCAAGACCGGTACCACCGACGGCAACAAGTCGGCCTGGTTCGTCGGCTACACGCCCCAGCTCACCACGTCCGTCGTGATGTTCCGCTTCAACGACGATGCGAAGGCCAAGGACCGCAAGTTCCTGGAGATGTACGGGACGTACGGCAAGGAAAAGATCCACGGTGCGTCGTTCCCGGCCCAGATCTGGCACGACTACATGGCGGAGGCACTGAAGGGCAAGCCCTACTTGTCCTTCCCGACGCCGGAGCCGCTCGGCGAGGTCGTCTACGGCGGCGGCGCCTCCAAGCCGAGCCCCTCGGCCTCGGCCAGCCCGAGCGAGTCGGCGACCACGAACCCGACCCCGACCGCATCGCGGCCGCAGGGTAGGCCGACCCCGTCGGACAGCGGCAAGTGCAGGCCCTGGGATCTGCAGTGCCAGAGCGCCGGCGGGACCACCGACGGCGGTGGCTCGGGCGGAGGCTCGAGCACCTCACCGACACCCTCTGTGTCCGCCAGCAGTACGAAAGGCAGCGGAGGCAACGGCAATGGCGGCGGGCTCTTCGGAGGAAGTGGCGGTTGACCGCCCCGCGTTCCGTGGGGAGCCCGTAGATCGGTGAGTCCGCGGCCGCGGAGGGCACACGCCCTCCGCGGCCGCGGCCGTTGCCGGGCGGGCCGGGAAACGACCGGGTTCCGACCGCCCGCGCTCGGCGATGTAGGGCAGGATGTGCCCCATGACGATCGTGCGCGAAGACCCCCACCATGAGGCCGGGCAGGCCGAGGCGGTCGTGCCCCCGACCCACGAGGACCCGGTCTCCGCGGCCGGGAGCGAGGTCATCGGCGGCCCGCTCGGCCGGTTCGCGGCCGTGGGGCGGCGGGGCTGGTGGAACCCCCTGCGCGTGATCGTGCTGGTGGCGATCGGGATGTTCGCGCTGGGCATGGTGCAGAAACTGCCGTGCTACGACAGCGGCTGGTTCTTCGGGGCGAACACCCAGTACAGCCACGCGTGCTACTCGGACATCCCGCACCTGTACTACGGGCGCGGCTTCGCCGACGACCTCGTCCCGTACTTCGACCGCATCCCGGACACGGTGTCCGGCGGCATGGGCTACCTGGAGTACCCGGTCCTCACCGGGCTCTTCATGGAGGTCGCCTCCTGGCTCACCCCGCACGGCGGCACGATCCAGCACCGGGAGCAGATCTACTGGCTGGTCAACGCCGGGATGCTGCTGATCTGCACCGCGGTCATCGCGGTCAGCGTCGCCAGGACCAACCGGCGCCGTCCCTGGGACGCGCTGCTGGTGGCTCTGGCGCCCGCCTTCGCGCTGACCGCGACCATCAACTGGGACCTCTTCGCGGTCGCTCTCGCTGCGGCCGGGATGATGCTGTGGTCGCGCAACCGGCCGTTGGGCGCGGGCATCCTGATCGGGCTGGCGACGGCCGCCAAGCTCTACCCGGTGCTGCTGCTGGGGCCGCTGTTCCTGCTGTGCCTGCGGGCCGGGAAGCTGAAGGCCTGGAGTGTGGCCGTGGGCGGCGCGGCGGTGGCCTGGCTCGTGGTGAATCTGCCGGTGATGCTCCTCGCCCGGGACGGCTGGGCGAAGTTCTACTCCTTCAGCCAGGAGCGGGGCGTCGACTACGGCTCCGTCTGGCTGATCATCTCCCAGCAGACCGGCAAGTCGATCGACGGCGCGAACTTCTACGCCAGCGCGCTCATGCTGCTGTTCTGCGCCTGCATCGCCGCGCTGGCCCTGTACGCGCCGCGGCGCCCGCGCTTCGCGCAGCTGGCCTTCCTCGTCGTGGCCGCCTTCATCCTGACGAACAAGGTCTACTCGCCGCAGTACGTGCTGTGGCTGGTGCCGCTCGCGGCACTGGCCCGGCCGCGCTGGCGGGACTTCCTGATCTGGCAGGCCGCCGAGGTCATGTACTTCCTCGGGATCTGGTCCTACCTGGCGTTCACGACCGGCGGCAACAGCAAGGGCCTGCCGCAGGACGGCTACCACCTGGCCATCGCGGCGCACCTGATCGGGACGCTGTACCTGTGCGCGGTCGTCGTCCGCGACGTGCTCTTCCCCGAGCGCGACGTGGTCCGCCAGGACGGCTCGGACGACCCGTCCGGCGGCGTGCTGGACGGCGCGGAGGACGAGTTCGTCCTGGGGAGGTCCTCGCACCAGCCGCGGCACGCCGCGCCGCTCCAGGGCGGGCCGGGTGACGTCCCCGGCCACGGCTACGGGCAGACCCGGCCCGTGCAGTGGGGCGTGGACCAGGCGCCGCCGGCGGCGCCCCACTGACCTCGGGGGACGGACAGGGGATCAGCGGTCGACGACGCGGTCGTACTGCGTGGTCGTGTGCCGCAGGTGCGCCACCAGCTCGTCCCCGACCGCCGGGGGCGCCACGTCGCCCGGCAGGAAGAGGATCGACACCTGCATGTGCGGGGGCTCGGCGAACCAGCGCTGCTTGCCGGCCCAGACGAAGGGCGACAGGTTGCGGTTGATGGTGGCCAGACCGGCCCGTGCGACGCCCTTGGCGCGCGGCATGACGCCGTGCATGGCCTTGGGGGCCTCCAGGCCCACCCCGTGCGACGTACCGCCGGCCACGACGACCAGGTGACCGTCCTCGGAGGCCTTGTTCTGGCGGTAGCCGAAGCGCTCGCCCTTGGCGATGCGGGTGACGTCGAGGACCGCGCCCCGGTACTCGGTGGCCTCGTGGTCGCCGAGCCACAGCCGGGTGCCGATCCGGGCGCGGAAGCGGGTCTGCGGGAACTGGTTGCGCAGCTGGGCCAGCTCGCCGGCCTTGAGATGGCTGACGAACATCGTGTGCAGAGGCAGCCGGGCCGCCCGCAGCCGCTCCATCCAGCCGAAGACCTCCTCCACCGCGTCGGAGCCGTCGGTGCGGTCCAGGGGCAGGTGGATGGCGAAGCCCTCCAGGCGGACGTCGTCGATCGCCGAGTGCAGCTTGACCAGGTCGTCCTCGCTGACGCCGTGGCGCCTCATGCTGCTCATGACCTCGATGACGACCCTGGCGCCGACCAGGCCGCGCACGCCCTCCACGGACGACACGGACCGTATGGCGCGGTCCGGCAGCGGCACCGGTTCCTCGCCCAGCCGGTACGGGGTCAGCACCAGCAGGTCCCCGCCGAACCAGTCCTTGATCCTGGCGGCCTCGTACGTCGTGCCCACGGCGAGGATGTCCGAGCCGAGCCGGATCGCCTCCTCGGCCAGGCGCTCGTGGCCGAAGCCGTAGCCGTTGCCCTTGCAGACCGGGACCAGCCCGGGGAACTGCTCGGCCACGGACTGCTGGTGCGCACGCCAGCGCGCGGTGTCGACGTACAGAGTGAGCGCCATGGCCGGAACGGGGACCTTTCTGCGGTGTCTGCGATCAGTCGGGCACGTGGGTCAACGACGGGACATGTAGATGTCGAGGGCCTTGTGCAGCAGCTTGTTGAGCGGGAAATCCCACTCGCCCAAGTATTCGGCAGCCTGCCCGCCGGTGCCCACCTTGAACTGGATGAGACCGAAGAGGTGGTCGCTCTCGTCCAGCGAGTCGCTGATGCCGCGCAGGTCGTACACGCTCGCGCCGAGCGCGTACGCATCCCGCAGCATCCGCCACTGCATGGCGTTGCTCGGCCGCACCTCGCGCTTGTGGTTGGCCGAGGCCCCGTACGAGTACCAGACGTGCCGGCCGACGACGAGCATCGTCGCGGCGGCGACCACCTCGCCCTCGTGCTTGGCGAAGTACAGCCGCATGCGGTTGGGGTCCTCGGCGTTGAGGACCTGCCACATGCGCTGGAAGTAGGACAGCGGCCGCGGGCGGAAGTGGTCGCGCTCGGCGGTGACCTCGTACAGCTGCTGCCAGACGGGGAGGTCGTCGTAGCCGCCCTGGACGACCTCGACGCCGGCCTTCTCGGCCTTCTTGATGTTGCGCCGCCACAGCTGGTTGAAGCCCTTCTGGACGTCGTCCAGGCTGCGGTTCTCCAGCGGGACCTGGAACACGTAGCGGGGCTGCACGTCGCCGAAGCCGGCGCCGCCGTCCTCGCCCTGCTGCCAGCCCATGCGGCGCAGCCGGTCGGCCACCTCGAAGGCGCGGGGCTCGATGAACGTCGCCTCGACGTCGCGCAGGCGCTTCACGTCCGGGTCGGAGATGCCCGCCTTGATGGCGGCCGCGTCCCAGCGCCGGATGACGACCGGCGGGCCCATCTTCACGGAGAAGGCGCCCTGCTGCTTCAGGTGCGCCAGCATCGGGCGCAGCCAGTCCTCCAGGTTGGGGGCGTACCAGTTGATGACCGGGCCCTCGGGGAGGTAGGCGAGGTAGCGCTTCACCTTGGGCAGCTGGCGGTAGAGCACCAGACCCGCGCCGACCAGCTCACCGGTGCTGTCGTCGAACCAGCCCAGGTTCTCCGAGCGCCACTCCGTCTTGACGTCCGCCCAGGCGGGAACCTGGCAGTGGCTTGCCGAGGGCAGGCTCTGGATGTACGCCAGGTGCTGTTCCCGACTGATGGTCCTCAGGGTCAAGCTCATGCGGGGCGCTCCCCATCGCTGCGGCTACGGCCTAACTGACTGCATTACTGCGCCGAAGCCTACTGCGAACGGCGAACGCCCCCACGAGGGCTGTGGACAACTCTGCCCGCGGCTTCGCCCGGCGACGGGCCGGGAACGGCCCGCTAGGACACCACACCGCCGAAGAGCCCGCCGTGGGCCATGCCGATGTAGAAGCCGACCGCGGCCAGTCCCATGCCGATGATGAAGAAGAAGCGCTCGGCCGTGGTGGCGGAGCGGTACTGCCCGAAGGCGCCCACGAGGATGCCCACCAGGCCCGCCCAGGAGCTGAGCAGGTGCAGGCCGCTCCAGAACGCCGCGATGGAGGCGATCAGGCCGAGCACGAGGGTCACGACGGCCAGGGTGTTCTCCACCGGGTGGGCCCTGCCGTCGGTGTTGAAGGTGAACCGGAATCGATGGGATCGGCCGCCAGTGGTGGGTCGTACTGCCTGTGCCATGGGGCACCTCCGTGATGGAGAAGTGGCGCATCGTAGCGCCGGACACACCCGATGTGTACAGATTGCGGGCTTCCGGGGGTGGATTTCAACCGGAAGCCACGAGGCGGGTAGTGTGTACCGTCTGCACCGGTGTCTGTGCAGGTCCATACGACGGTCCGCCGGGCCTTCGGGGAGCGATCCCCGGAACGCCCCTGGCGTTGTCGGTGGGCCGCGATACCGTTGCGACGCGATGCAAACCCTCCTGCCACGGAAACGCCGTGGCCGCTGAGTCCAAAGGAGGTGGGTTCCACATGCGTCACTACGAGGTGATGGTCATCCTCGACCCCGATCTCGAGGAGCGTGCTGTCTCCCCGCTGATCGAGAACTTCCTTTCCGTCGTCCGTACCGGCGGCGGCAAGGTCGAGAAGGTCGACACCTGGGGCCGTCGTCGTCTCTCGTACGAGATCAAGAAGAAGCCCGAGGGCATCTACTCGGTCATCGACCTCAACGCCACGCCTGAGGTCGTCAAGGAGCTCGACCGTCAGATGAACCTGAACGAGTCGGTCCTCCGGACCAAGGTCCTCCGTCCCGAGACCCACTGAGCCTGACGGCTCAGGCAGTCGGGAAACCGAGAAGCCAAGAAACGCCGAGAGGTCACCCACCATGGCAGGCGAGACCGTCATCACGGTCGTCGGCAATCTCGTCGACGACCCCGAGCTGCGCTTCACCCCGTCCGGTGCGGCGGTCGCGAAGTTCCGTGTCGCGTCCACTCCCCGCACCTTCGACCGGCAGACCAACGAGTGGAAGGACGGCGAGAGCCTCTTCCTCACGTGCTCGGTCTGGCGGCAGGCGGCGGAGAACGTGGCCGAGTCGCTCCAGAAGGGCATGCGCGTCATCGTGCAGGGCCGTCTGAAGCAGCGCTCGTACGACGACCGAGAGGGCGTCAAGCGGACGGTCTACGAGCTGGACGTCGACGAGGTCGGCGCCAGCCTGCGCAACGCGACCGCCAAGGTCACCCGGGCCAGCGGCGGCGCCTCGCGCGGCGGCGGCCAGGGCGGTTACGGCGGTGGCGGCGGCCAGGGCGGCGGCTGGGGCGGTGGCCCCGGTGGCGGCCAGGGCGGCGCGCCCGACGCCGACCCGTGGGCGACCGGCGCTCCGGCCGGTGGCGGCCAGGGCGGCGGCGGTGGCTGGGGCGGCGGCTCCGGCGGCGGCGGTTTCTCGGAGGAGCCGCCCTTCTAAGGGCGGTACCGCACCAAACTTCTTGATCACACTGGAGAGAGACAATGGCGAAGCCGCCTGCTCGCAAGCCTAAGAAGAAGGTTTGCGTGTTCTGCAAGGACAAGATCACTTACGTGGACTACAAGGACACGAACCTGCTGCGGAAGTTCATCTCCGACCGCGGCAAGATCCGTGCCCGCCGGGTCACCGGCAACTGCACCCAGCACCAGCGCGACGTCGCCACGGCCGTGAAGAACAGCCGTGAGATGGCGCTGCTGCCCTACACCTCGACCGCTCGCTAAGGAAGGGTGACTGAGCAATGGCGAAGATCATCCTCACCAACGAGGTCAGCGGCCTCGGTGCCGCCGGCGACGTCGTCGAGGTCAAGAGCGGCTACGCCCGCAACTACCTGATCCCGCGCGGTTTCGCGATCGCGTGGACCAAGGGTGGCGAGAAGGACGTCGAGCAGATCCGCCGCGCGCGCCGGATCCGCGAGATCGCGACCGTCGAGCAGGCCAACGCCCTCAAGGCGCAGCTCGAGGGCGTCAAGGTCAAGCTGTCCACCCGCGCGGGTGACGCCGGCCGCCTGTTCGGCTCGGTGACCCCGGCCGACATCGCCGCCGCCGTCAAGGCCGCGGGCGGTCCGGACGTGGACAAGCGCCGGGTCGAGATCGGTTCCCCGATCAAGACGCTGGGCTCGCACAAGGTGTCGGTGCGTCTGCACCCCGAGGTCGAGGCCGCTCTCGACGTCGAGGTCGTCGCCGCCTGACCCCGCGCACCGCGTGAACGCCGGGCCCGGAACCACGAGGTTCCGGGCCCGGCGTCTTGCTGCGTACGGGACGGGGCGGACGTGCCGGTCAGGCGCGCACGGCTCCGGCGACGGCCCATTTGCCCGACCGGGCGCGCCAGTGGAGGCCGGCCAGCCGGGTGAGCATCATCAGCCCCATCGCCCACCACAGGGCCGTGAGTCCCCCGCCCAGAGCCGGTACGGCCAGGGCGACGGGCGCGAAGACGGCGAGGGTGACGACCATCGACCAGGCCAGGTAGGTGCCGTCGCCGGCGCCGATGAGGACTCCGTCCAGCACGAAGACCACGCCGCCGACCGGCTGGGCGAGTGCCGCGACCAGCAGGACGCCCATCAGCTCGGAGCGCACCGCGGGGTCCGAGGTGAACAGCGGGGCGATCAGCGGCCGGGAGACGGCCATCGCCAGCCCGATCACCACGCCCGAGGCCACGCCCCACTGGACCATGCGACGGCACGCGGCCCGGGCCCCGGCCACGTCGTCGGCCCCCAGGTAGCGGCCGATGATGGCCTGGCCCGCGATCGCGATGGCGTCCAGGGCGAACGCGGCCAGCGACCACAGGGAGGAGATGATCTGGTGGGCGGCGATCGAGGCGTCCCCGAGCCGGGCCGCGACCGCGGTGGCGATCATCAGGACGGCCCGCAGGCTCAGTGTCCGGATCAGCAAGGGGGTCCCCGCCTGGGCGCAGGCGCGGATGCCGGAGAGGTCGGGCCGGAGCGAGGCGCCGTGCCGGCGGGCACCGCGGATCACCACGCCGAGGTAGACGGCCGCCATCGCGTTCTGGGCGATGACGGTGCCCCAGGCCGAGCCCGCGATGCCGAGGCCGGCGCCGTACACGAGCAGTGCGTTGAGGGCGCCGTTCCCGGCGAATCCGCCGACGGCCACGTAGAGGGGGGTGCGGGTGTCCTGCAGACCGCGGAGCACGCCGGTGGCCGCGAGGACGACGAGCATCGCCGGGATGCCGAGGGCGCTGATCCGCAGATAGGTGACGGCGTACGGTGCCGCGGTGCCCGAGGCGCCGAAGGCGTCGGCCAGGGCGGGCGCGGCGGGTACGGCGACGGCCACCGCGGCGGCGCTGATGAGCAGGGCGAGCCAGATGCCGTCCATGCCCTGCCGGATCGCGGCGGGCAGGTCACCCGCGCCGACCCTGCGGGCGACGGCGGCGGTGGTGGCGTACGCCAGGAAGACGAACACACCCACGACGGTGGTCAGCAGTGCCCCCGCGACGCCGAGTCCGGCCAGCTGCGACGTGCCGAGGTGACCCACGATCGCGCTGTCGGCCATGAGGAAGAGCGGTTCGGCGACCAGTGCCCCGAACGCGGGCAGGGCGAGGCCGATGATCTCGCGGTCATGGCGGCGGACGGCCTGCTCGGGGGAGTGTTCGGCTAGCTGGGGCACCCGGCCAGGGTAATCATCCACATGTAAGGGACGCAAGGAGGTGATGCCCATTACTCACGGCTGTATGGTGTGATCTCCTCCGCGCCGTTTGTCGTGATCTTGCACCGAGCGGGCAAGTTTTTCTTGTCCACAGTGGGTGGATGAAGAAAGCCCAGGTCAGCGACGTGATCATTGGGTGATTGTGTGCTTGTCCACCGCGCTGTCCCCCGGGCTGTACACAGCTGGGGCGGGCTTCTCCACAGGCAGAGGGGGTTCTTCAACAGGTCATCCCCAGCCCCTGTGGATAACCGTCTTGGCTGTGAGCCCCGCGGACCCCTACCGTGGGGCGTCGCCCGACGTGCCACAGATGTGTCCGGGCGGCTCGATTGTCAGAGCCGTGGCGTAGGAAGAGACGCGACGCAGCGGTCTGCGCCGGACGGGAGGAGGTGGCAGGGGGTGAGCCAGCCCGAACCCGCGGACGACCACTGGGGAAGCGAACCGCCGTTCCCGCCGGACGGTCCCGGCGACCGTCTGCCCGTCTCCCGCTTCCGCAGGAGGGACGAGCGCGACCGCGACCGCGACGACGACCGCGGATCCGCCGGCTTCGAGCGCGTACCGCCGCAGGACCTCGACGCCGAGATGTCGGTGCTCGGCGGCATGCTGTTGTCCAAGGACGCCATCGCCGACGTCGTCGAGGTGCTCAAGGGCGCCGACTTCTACCGGCCCGCCCACGAGACCGTCTACGCCGCGATCCTCGACCTCTACGCCCGCGGCGAGCCCGCCGACCCCATCACCGTGGCGGCCGAGCTCACCAAGCGCGGCGAGCTCGCCCGGGTCGGCGGCGCCCCCTATCTGCACAGCCTCGTCAACGCGGTACCCACCGCCGCCAACGCCGAGTACTACGCCGAGATCGTGCACGAGCGCGCGGTGCTGCGCCGGCTCGTCGAGGCGGGCACGCGCATCACGCAGATGGGATACGCCGCCGACGGCGACGTCGACGAGATCGTCAACTCCGCCCAGGCCGAGATCTACGCCGTGACGGAGCAGCGCACCAGCGAGGACTACCTCCCACTCTCGGAGATCATGGAGGGCGCCCTCGACGAGATCGAGGCCATCGGCTCCCGCAGCGGCCAGATGTCCGGCGTGCCCACCGGCTTCGCCGACCTGGACTCCCTGACCAACGGCCTGCACCCCGGCCAGATGATCGTCATCGCGGCCCGTCCCGCGATGGGCAAGTCCACGCTCGCGCTGGACTTCGCCCGGGCCTGCTCGGTCACCAACGGCATGCCCAGCGTCTTCTTCTCCCTCGAAATGGGCCGCAACGAGATCGCGATGCGTCTGCTGTCCGCCGAGGCCCGGGTCGCGCTGCACCACATGCGGTCCGGCAACATGACCGACGACGACTGGACGCGGCTGGCCCGCCGCATGCCCGACGTCTCCGCGGCGCCCCTCTACATCGACGACTCGCCGAACCTGTCGATGATGGAGATCCGCGCCAAGTGCCGCCGGCTCAAGCAGCGCAACGACCTGCGCCTGGTCGTCATCGACTACCTCCAGCTGATGCAGGCGGGCGGCTCCCGCCGTCCCGAGAGCCGCCAGCAGGAGGTCTCCGACATGTCCCGAAACCTCAAGCTCCTCGCCAAGGAGCTCGAGGTGCCGGTCATCGCGCTCTCCCAGCTGAACCGTGGTCCCGAGCAGCGCACCGACAAGAAGCCGATGGTCAGCGACCTGCGTGAATCGGGCTCCATCGAGCAGGATGCGGACATGGTGATCCTGCTGCACCGCGAGGACGCGTACGAGAAGGAGTCGCCCCGCGCGGGCGAGGCCGACCTCATCGTGGCCAAGCACCGTAACGGCCCGACGGCCACGATCACCGTGGCCTTCCAGGGTCACTACTCGCGCTTCGTGGACATGGCCCAGACCTGACGCGCGGCTCAGCCCAGGGCGACCATCAGCGGTGTGTGGCGGCGGTGTTCGTCGCCGGGCAGGTCGCGGTCGCCGAGGACCATGAGGGTGTTGGGGAAGACGGGGGCGACGCCGTGGCCCGCGGCCCAGCCGGCGAGGCTGCCGGGGGTGTCGGTGCGCAGGTCGAGGCGGACGGGCGTGCCCGTGTCCCGCGCGATCGCCGTGACCAGCTGCCGGGCGCCGGCCGCGGTGGCCGCGACGACGGGCCCCACGACCAGGGTGTCCGCGTTGAGCCACGCCGATGCGTAGCCGGTCAGGGCGCCGTCCTCCTCGGCGACCAGGATGCGCTCGGCGAACCGGGGCAGGTCGCGCAGGAGGGGGGAGCGGTCCGCGCCGAACACCTCGGCGTCCAGGGCGAGCAGGGCCGGCAGGTCGTCCTCGGTGAAGGGACGCGGGGCGGCCGGACCGGGTCCACCGGGGGCGGACGGGCCGAGGCGGCCCCGGTGCGTGACGACGGTGCCGACGGCGCGGAAGCCGAGCTTCTCGTACAGGGGACGGCCGCGGTCGGTGGCGTGGAGGGTGACGGTGTCGTCGCCCGCCTCGGCGAGGACGTGGGTCATGATGCGCCGCCCCAGTCCGCGCCCCTCGTAGCGGGCCGCGACCAGGACCATGCTGACCGCCGCGAGGCCGCCCGCGTAGCGCGTGAGGACGGTGGTGGCGGCGAGCCCGTCGCCGTCGGGGGCGTCGATGCCGTAACCGGTGCCGTGGGTGAGCAGGAAGCGCCACTTGTGCTCCTCGGCGCCCCAGTCGCGGCTGACGGCGAGCTTGCTGCAGTCGGGGAGGTCGGCGGGCGTGAGACGGCGTACGGGCGCCGCGGCGGATGTCATACGGGCAGCGTGCCGGGGCGGGGGGCGCGGGGGCCCATAGTTTTCCCCTATGGGCATCGGGCGGTGCGTGGCTATCCTCCGGGGATGACGTTGACCTTGCCCGGCCTGCGGGCGTTCGTGGCGGTGGCGCGCACGGGCTCGTTCTCGGCGGCCGCGCGGCTTCTCGACGTACGGCAGCCGACGGTGAGCGAGTCGGTGCGGCGGCTGGAGGCCGCCGCGGGACGGCCGTTGCTGGTGCGGAACCGCGAGCGGGCCGAACTGACCGGCTTCGGGCGGCGGATCCTGGCCCACGCGGTGGCGGCGGTGGACGCCGCGGACGAGCTCGAAGGGATGCTGGCCGGGGTGGACCGGCCTTTCACGGTGGGCTTCCTGGGCGAGGCGGCGGCCGGCCGGACCCGGGAACTGCTGGATCTGGTCGAGGCCCGCGCCCCGGGCGACGTTCGCCTGCGCCGCTACGACTTCGACGACCCCTCCTGCGGGCTGCGGGACGGGCACTCCGATCTGGCCATCGTGTGGCCCCCGTTGGAGGCGCCGGGGCTGGAGATGGTCACCGTCTCCAGCGACCGGCGCTGTGTGGCGCTGCCCGCGACGGACCCGCTGGCCCGCCGTGCCGAGGTCGCGCCCGGCGAGCTGGGCGGCAGGACCTGGGTAGTGCCGCGGACAGCGGACGCGGCCTACGCGGGCTTCCGCCATCCGTCGGCCGTGGGCGTCACCGACGTGGCGGGGACGGTGCCGTCGGGGTCGCTGGAGGAGACGCTGGAGCTCGTGGCGGCGGGCCGCGGCTGCGCGCTGGCCAGCACGGCGACCGACGAGCACTACGCGCGGTCGAATGTGGTGATCGTGCCGCTGGCCGGGGACGTGCGCTGCACGGTCGCGCTGGCCTGGCGTTCGGCGGACCGCCGGCCGGCGGTCCGCGGGGCGGCGGAGGACGCCGCCCGGTTGTTCGGAGGGACGCCGTCCGGCACCGGCCGGGTGGCGCAGGACGAGGGAGGGACCGCGTGGGGCGGCTGCACATCTTCGACATGGACGGGACGTTGATGCACGGGTCCTCGGCGAGCATGGAACTCGCCCGGGAACTGGGGCTGGTGACGGAGTTCCGCGAGCTGGAGGAGGCGCTGGGGAGGGGTGTGCTCGACCCGCCGGGCTACGCGGAGCGGGCGTACGAGATGTGGCGGGCGCTCACCCCCGGCCAGGTGGCGGTGGCGTTCGAGGGCGCCCCCTGGCTGGCCGGGATACGGGAGGTGTGGGCGGACATCGCCGGGCGCGGGGAGCACTGCGCGGTCGTGTCGCTCTCCCCGAACTTCTTCGTGCGCCGGCTGCTGGAGTGGGGGGCGCACGCGGTCCGGGCATCGGTCTTCCCCGACGTCCCGTTCGGACCGGGGGCGGCGCTGGACGTGTCGGGGATCCTGCTCCCGGAGACCAAGGTGGCGGCCGCCGACGAGCTGTGCGCCCGCTACGGGGTGAGCCGCCGGGAGTGCGTGGCCTACGGCGACTCGCTGTCGGACACGGCGCTGTTCGCCGCGGTGCCGGTGTCGGTGGCGGTCAACGGGGACCACCATGTGAGCGGGCTGGCGACCCACGCGTACGCGGGGCGGGATTTGCGTGAAGCGTATGCGCTGGTCGTGGGGTGAATACGTGACGATTGAACCGTGGTGATCACCACGGGAATTGAGGGGCACTTGTGAAAGCAGTGACTCCGGGTAGGGTCTACAGGGTTCCGCGACCGCGGGGCCTCACATTCGACTGAGCTTAACGGGATACGTATCCCCGGTTCCCGTACTTCCGGCTATTTGTCCGATCGGCGTGAAGCCCTGGCAGGCTTTCCGCGCAGGATGTGTGGCCGACGTACGGATACCGACCGGGAGAAGCTCGAGGCGAAGCTGACCATGGATGCTCTGACCACGAACGCGGCCGAACCGGGAAAGGGAGCCGGGGCTGAGTCCTCCGGATGGTTCACGCCGCACACACCCCCCGACGGGCCCAGACCCCACCACGAAGGCGAGGGCGGCGCGGAGCCGAGCCGCCCCGTACGGCCGATAAGGCCGGTGGGCACCGGAGCCGAGCGGAGCACCGACCCCGGTCCGGCGCGGCCGCGGCCCGGTCCCGGTCCGGACGCGCGGGGGCCGAGGCGCCATCCGGAGCCGCCGGCCCCGCCCCCGCCCCGGGCGGAGGCCCGTCCGCGTTCGCGGCCGCCGAGCGCGGACGCGCTGCTCATCCGTCGCACGATGGAGGAGGTCGCGCCCGTTGCCGACAAGACGACGTCATATTTCTATGCACTTTTGTTCATACGGCATCCGGAGTTGCGCGAACTCTTTCCCGCCGCGATGGACGCCCAGCGCGACCGATTGTTGAAAGCGCTCCTAACCGCCGCGGAACACATAGACAACGCCGAGATACTCACCGAATACCTCTCCCACCTGGGCCGTGGCCACCGGAAATACGGCACGCGTCCCGAGCACTATCCGGCCGTGGGGGAATGCCTGATCGGGGCGCTGACCCGCTACGCCTCGGCCATCTGGGACGACGAGATCGAGGGCGCCTGGGTCCGCGCCTACACGGCGATCTCCCAGATCATGATCGACGCGGCGGCGGCCGACGAGAAGCACGCACCGCCCTGGTGGCAGGCCGAGATCGTCAGCCACGAACTGCGCACCTCCGACATCGCGGTGGTCAGCCTCCGCCCGGACCAGCCCTACCCCTTCCTCGCGGGCCAGTACACGACGCTGGAGACCCCCTGGTGGCCGCGGGTCTGGCGGCACTACTCCTTCGCCTCGGCCCCCCGCTCGGACGGACTGCTGGTCTTCCACGTGAAGGCGGTCCCGGCCGGCTGGGTCAGCGGGGCGCTGGTCCACCGCGCGCGACCCGGCGACGTCATACGGCTCGGCCCCCCGGCGGGCTCCATGGTCGTGGACCACAGCACCGACAACGGGCTGCTCTGCCTGGGCGGCGGCACCGGCATCGCCCCCATCAAGGCACTGGTGGAGGACGTGGCGGAGCACGGCCGCCGGCGTGCCATGGACGTCTTCTACGGCGCCCGCAGCGATCACGACCTGTACGACCTGGACACCCTGCTGCGCCTCGCACAGCGCCACCCGTGGCTGTCGGTGCGCCCCGTGGTCTCCCACGGCCACGGTGACGGAGGGCTGCACGGCCCGCTCCCAGAGATCGTGCAGCAGTACGGGCCCTGGCCGGAGTACGACGCCTACCTCAGCGGGCCGCCGGGGATGATCCGCAGCGGCGTCGACACCCTCGTGCGCAGCGGCATCCCCTCGCAGCGCATCCGGCACGACCTGATCGAGGGACTGGTCGCGGCCGGCGACTGAACCCGACGCCCCCACACCCCCCACAAGGAGAAACGTTGCCGCAGGAACGCCCCGGCAGTGCGGGAGAGCACCGCGTCCAGGAGGAGACGGGCACGGCCGACCGCGCCGACCGCTTCTACGCCGACCAGGTGCTGGACCACCTCAACCCGCGGATGCGGGAGTTCACCGAGCGCCAGGAGATGTTCTTCCTGTCCACGGCGGACGCCCGTGGGGAGTGCGACAGCACCTTCCGGGCCGGGCCGCCCGGCTTCCTGACCGTCCTGGACGAGCGGACCCTGGTCTACCCCGAGTACCGGGGGAACGGCGTGATGGCCTCGCTCGGCAACATGCGCGAGAACCCGCACGTCGGAATCCTGATGATCGACTTCACCCGGGACCGGATCGGACTGCACGTCAACGGCCGCGCCCGCATGGTGCCCGACGGCACCATGCGCGCCCTGCACCCGTCGCTCCCGGTGGACGCCGTGCCGGGCCGCAGGCCGCAGTTGTGGGTCCGGGTGGAGGTCGTGGAGGCGTACATCCACTGCTCCAAGCACATACCGCGGATGGCGCGGGTGCCCCTGCAGGGCGGCCGCGTCTGGGGCACCGACGACGTGCGGCGCAAGGGCGGCGACTACTTCGGGACCGCCGCCGACGCCGCGCACGGGCGGACCGCCCCGCCCGGCGGGGCACGCTCCGGCTGGTTCGGGGTCTGAGACCGGGTCCCCGGGGACCGGGATCAGCCCAGATCGGGCGAGAGCAGCCCCAGCACCCCTTCGATGTTGCCGTCCAGGTAGTGCCGCAGGGTCAGCGGCACGACCTCCACCGAGGCCAGCCCGACCCGGCTGAAGGGCACGCGCACCACGTCGTACGAGCCCGAGGGCTCGTCCACCTCGGGGCCGTGCCGTCGGGCCGGGTCCATCGAGGCCAGCCGGCACACGAAGAAGTGCTGCACCTTCACCCCGTGCGAACCGTCCTCCCCGATGTGCTCGACGGTGTCGACGAAGGCCGGGACGACATCGGTGACCTTGGCACCGAGCTCCTCGTCCAGCTCGCGGTGGAGCGCCTCGACGATGGTGGCGTCCTCAGGCTCCACACCGCCGCCGGGTGTGATCCAGTACGGGTTGAGCCCCGGCTTGGTGCGCTTGATGAGCACGAGGGAGTCGCCGTCGAGCAGGATCGCGCGGGCGGTGCGCTTGACCACCGGGCGGTTGGCCGGGGCGGTCGGTGCACCGGGGGTGGCGGGTGCTTCGATGTCCGGGGGCATGCCAGAGATCTGCCGCGGCGCGGGAGACGGCAAACGCCTCCGGGACGGCGAATCGGAACGCCCCGTTCTCCCGGAGGCCACCCGCCGTACGCCGGGCGCGCGGTCACCAGGCGGTCGAGGACCGCGTCAGCTGCTCGTGCACCCGCGCGATGTGCGGCAGGGCGAGCGTCCCGGCGCGCGCCGAGACGAAGTACGTGCGCAGGGGCGGCACCGGCGGCTCCAGCAGCGCCCTGGCGGCGCCCGCCTTGATCGCCTCGCAGCACAGGTAGCGCGGCAGGACGGCCATCCCGACCCCGGCGACCACGCACTCCAGGACCGCCCGCAGGTCGGGCACGACCACGGCGGGCACGATCGCGGGGGTGGCGTCGAAGACCGCCGACCAGTAGTGGTCGATCAGCGGCATGCCCTCGTCGTAGGAGATCACGGGGATGTCGTCGAGGACGCGTGCCCCGTGGGTGCGCACCGCGAGCGGGCCGCCGATCCGCTCCTGCCAGGCGGGGGCGGCCACGAGTATCTGCTCCTCGTCCCACAGGGCGGTGGCGGTCAGCAGCCGGTCGCGCGGCCGGAGGGTGCCGATGGACAGGTCGTGGTGGCCCGCGGCGAGGCCGGCGAGCGCTTCGTCCTCGCCGGTGAGCGCGATCCGCAGCTGCAGGCCTTCGGCGACCAGCGGGGCGAGGGCGGGGAGGGCGCGCAGAGAGGTGAAGGTGGGCGGCCCGGCGAGGTGCAGGGTGCGGTTGCCGGACTCCTCGTCGAGGTCCGTCTCGGTTATCTCCAGGAGGGCGTCGAGGTGCGGGGCCACCCGGTGGGCGAGGTCGTCGCCGACGGGGGTCGGGGCGACGCCGCGCGGCAGGCGGAGGAACAGGGGGCGTCCGACCTGCCGTTCGAGGCTGCGGATCTGGCTGGTGACGGCGGGCTGGGACAGTCCCAGGAGCTGGGCGGCCCTGGTGAAGGAACCGGCTCGGTGCACGGTGACGAACGTGCGCAGCAGAGCCAGATCCATGGAACCGCTCCCTCCGGGCCGCCGACTTGGCCGCAACATATAAATATATCGATAGGTCTGTATCGCAACTGTGATTGGACACTGACGCAGAGTCAACTAGCCTTGTTCGAGCGGATCTCCGCGCGTCAAGCCAGGGTGGTCCGAGCCACGAGGGGGGAGGCTCGGGCCACCCATTCTGCGTAGGGTCCTCTACGCAGATATATCTGTGCCAGATGAACAGCCGCCGCTACCGTGCGGCGGCGTCCAGGGCGTGCATCACGTCCCGCACGATGTCGGCCGCGTCCTCCACCCCGACCGAGAAGCGGATGAAGCCCTCGGGGACCGCGTCCCCGCCCCAGCGGGCCCGTCGCTCGGCGGTGCTCGTCACGCTCCCGAAACTGGTGGCCTCGGTGGTCAGCAGCAACGCGGACAGGAAGCGTTCGGCGTGCTCCTTGTCGGGCAGCGTGAAGGACACGACGCTGCCGAACCGGGTCATCTGCGCGGTGGCGACGCCGTGTGCCGGGTCGCCGGCCAGACCGGGGTGGCGCACGCCGGTCACCTCGGGGCGCTCGCGCAGCGCGGCGGCCAGCTCCAGGGCGTTGGCGGCCTGCTTGTCCACCCGCAGCGCGAGCGTGGAGAGCGAACGGTGGGCGAGCCAGGCCTCCATGGGGCCGGGGATCGCACCGACGGTCTTGCGCCACAGCCGCACCGCGGCGGCCAGCTCGGGCCGACGGGTGGTCACATACCCCAGCAGCAGGTCGCCGTGGCCGGACAGCGCCTTGGTGCCGCTGGCGACGGAGAAGTCCGCGCCCAGGTCCAGGGGGCGCTGGCCGAGCGGGGTGGCGAGGGTGTTGTCGACCGCGACGAGAGCGCCGGCGGCGTGCGCGGCGTCGGCGAGCCGGCGGATGTCGCACACGTCCAGGCCCGGGTTGGAGGGCGTCTCGATCCACAGCAGCCGGGCGCCCTCCAGCGCCTTCAGCTGGGCGTCGTCGGCGGTGGGCGCCAGGCGCACGGAGACCCCGTAGTCCTCCAGACGGCCCTGGAGGGTGCGGGTGGCCTGGTAGGAGTCGGAGGGCAGCACGACGGTGTCGCCGGAACGCACCTGGGAGAACAGGACCGAGGAGATGGCACCCATGCCCGAGGAGAAGACCAGCGTCTCGGCGGGGGCGTCGGGGGACTCCAGTGCGGAGATCGCCTCCTCCAGCCGGGTCCAGGTGGGGTTCTCGTCGCGGCCGTAGGTGTACGGGCCGGTGACGTCGCCGGGCAGGTGGAAGTGCGCGGCGAACACCGGGCCGGGCAGCGCGGGCTCGTGGGGCCGGGCAGGCGGCCGGCCCGCGTGCACGCTGCGCGTGCTGTCCCCGGGCCTGCTCTCGTACTCCGTCATCGCCGTCTCCTCGCTCTCCCCGTCTTCGCGAACGTACAGGCGGAAGATACCGGTGTACGGGCCATCGATCACGGCCGTCCGCTAGGCGGACGCGAGGGCCTCGCGCGCGGCGCGTCCGGCGGCGGCCCCGTAACCGGACCCGAAGAGGACGGCGTGCACCAGCAGGGGGTGCAGCTGGTGCAGCGGCAGCCGCTCACGGCGGCCGGGGAGCGGACGGACCTCCTCGTACGCGGCGAGCACCCGCTCCAGGTGCGGGCAGCCGAAGAGTTCCAGCATCGCCAGATCGGCCTCGGGGTGCCCGCCCTGCGCCGCCGGGTCGACGACGCGCGCGCGGCCGTCAGCGGCGAAGAGGACGTTGCCCGACCACAGGTCGCCGTGGATCAGCGCGGGCGGCTGCGGCGGGCCGCCGATCCGCGGCAGCAGCTCGCAGACCCGCTCGACCGAGCGGACGTCGACGGGTGTCATGGCCCCGTTGTCGGCGGCCTGCCGCAGGAAGGGGAGGAGCCGCCGGCCGGCGTGGAAGGCGGGCCAGTCCTCGGGGGAGCCGGGCGACGGCAGGGGGAGCGAACCGATCCAGGCGGGGTGCGCGGTCCCGTACCCCTGGGCCGGGTGGGAGTGGAGCGCGGCCAGTTCGCGGCCGAGGCGCTCGGCCGCGCCGGGGGTGGGCGGGCCGGGTTCGACCCACTCCAGGACGAGGGTGCGGTCGTCGGCGGCGAGCACCTCCGGTACGGCGACCGTGCCGGTCGCGCCCAGCAGCCGCAGGCCCGCGGCCTCGGCGGCGAAGAAGCCCGGCGGGGCGTCCCGGAGGGTCTTGGCGAAGACGGTGGTGCCCGAGGGGCGCCGCAGCCGGGCGGCCCGGCAGATGGAGCCGCCGCCCACCGCGCCGAGCTCGGTCACCGGCTCGCCCAGCAGGGCGGCGACCCGGTCCGCGAGCCCCGGCGGGCGGGTCACGGCGCGGGCGCGGGCTCGCCGAGGGCGTCGCGTACGGCGTCCAGCAGGCCCTCGGCGGCGGCCTCGCACATCTCCAGGCACTCCTCGAAGCCGCTGATGTCCCCGTAGTAGGGGTCGGGCACGTCCAGGCCGCGGCCGTCCCCGGTGCCGTCAGCGCCCTCGGCGGCCGGGTCGTAGGAGCGCAGCAGGCGCACCTTGGCGGCGTCCTGCGGGGTGGGCGCCAGCCGGCGCAGGTCCCGCAGATGGCCGGAGTCGAGGGCGATCACCAGGTCGAGACCGGCGAACCACTCGGGCTGGAACTGGCGCGCGATGTGCTCGTGCCCGTACCCGGCCGCGCGGAGCACCGCCACGGTGCGGTGGTCGGCGCCGTCGCCCTCGTGCCAGGAGCCGGTGCCCGCGCTGTCGACGGAGACCAGGCCGCCGAGCCCGGCCTCCTCGACACGGGCGCGGAAGACGGACTCGGCCATCGGCGAACGGCAGATGTTGCCGGTGCAGACGAAGCACACCCGCAGCGGGGTGCGGGAGGACGGAGCGCTCATGGGCTCCATGATGCAGCCCCCGGGGTCAGTCCTCGTCCGGGAGGACCATGTTCAGCGCCCAGGACACGATGCTGATGATCAGGCCGCCCAGGAACGCGGCCCAGAAGCCCTCGACGTGGAAGTCCAGGTCGAGCTTGCCGGAGATCCAGGAGGTGAGCAGCAGCATCAGGGCGTTCACGATCAGCGTGAACAACCCCAGGGTCAGGACGAGCAGGGGCAGCGAGAGCAACTTCACCAGCGGCTTCACCAGCCAGTTCACCACGCCGAAGACCAGGGCGACGAGGATGAGGGTCAGGGCCTTGTGAGCGGTGTCGTCACCGGTGAGCGTGATGTCGCCCACGAGCCAGATGGCCACCAGCAGGGCCCCGGCGTTCGCGAGCGTCTTGACGACGAAGTTCATCATGGCTGAGATCGTCGCAGAAGTGATCGCGCAGGCACAGAGGTGTGAGGGAGCGGGTAAGTGAAGGTGTTCCGGCTGGACGACCTGGAGGCGGAGCGAGCCGCCAACGAGGGCGCGTACCTCAGCTTCCTGCGCGAGCGGAACATGTCCGCCGGGCTCTACGCGCTGGCGGCCGGGGACCTCGACCCGCAGAAGCCGCACGCGCAGGACGAGATCTACCTGGTCGTGAGCGGCCGGGCACTGATCACCGTGGGGGAGGAGACGACCCATGTCGCGCGCGGCAGCGTGGTCTACGTCCCGGCCCGGGTGCCGCACCGCTTCCACCACATCACCGAGGACCTGAAGGTCATGGTGGTCTTCTCGCCCCCCGAGGCGTGAGGACGTCCGCCCCCGGTGTCCCGTAGGGGGAGGGTCAGGGACGGATGGGGACCGCGGGGCCTCCGCAGGGGGCCTTCGCGGCCCTAGCCTGGGAGTGGAAGGACGATACGGAGGAGGAAACGGTGAAGCTCTTCGAGGGCCTGCCCTGGTGGGTCAAGTGGGTCGCGGTACCGGTGATCGCGATCGTGGTCTTCGGCGGCATGATCGCCAGCGCGATCGGCTTCCTGTTCTGGCTGCTGTTCAAGGTGCTGGTCTTCGTGGCGCTGGTCGGCGGTCTGGTGTACGTGGTCAAGAAGTTCACCTCGTCCTCGTCCGACTCCCGCGACAAGTGGTGACCCGTGGGGCCCGGTCGTGACCGGGCCCCACGGGATCCGCGTCGTTCAGTCCTGGAGCCGGACGCGCTCGGGGCTCCGCGGCGCCGCACCGTTCGGCGAGGGGTCCGCGCCGGTCGCGCCGTTCATCTGGGCGAGCAGCTGGCGGGCCAGCCCCAGCCCCGTGCCGCCCATGGTGAGCGCCTTGGCGAACATCTCCGACATGCCGTCGGCGCCGTTCAGCAGCACCATGTGGTCGACGTTGCCGAAGGCCTCGGCGCCCGCCCGGACGATCTCCGGCCAGTTCTCGGCCAGCTGCTGGGCGACGACCGCCTCCTGGTTCTCCGCCAGAGCGGCGGCGCGCGCCTTGATCGCCTCGGCCTCGGCCAGACCCTTGGCCTTGGCCGCCTCGGCCTCCGCCAGACCGCGCGCCTGGGTGGCGGCGGCCTCTGCCTCACCCGTGGCCCGGGTGGCCGCGGCGGTGGCCTCGCCGCTGACCCTGGTCTGCTCAGCCTGCGCGGCCGCGGCGGCCTTCACCCGGTTCGCCTCGGCGGCCGCGGCCAGTTCGGTCTCGCGGGCCTTCGCCTCGGCCGCCGAGATGCGCGCGTCGCGCTCGGCCTCGGCCAGCGTCCGCTTCTCGTACGCCGAGGCGTCCGCCGGCTTGCGGACGTCCGCCTGCAGCTGCTGCTCGCGCCGCTGTGCCTCCAGCTCGGCGACCCGGGTCTCCTGGACCACGACCTCCTGCCGGGCCGCCGCCTCCGCGAGCGGGCCCGCCTGCCGCGAGGCCGCGGTGGCCTTGTCCCGCTCGGCCATGTAGCCGGCCTGCAGGATCTGGCTGTCCCGGGTGGCCTCCGCCATGCGGGCCGCCGCCTGCTGCTCGGCCTCGGTGGCCAGCCGGTCCGCCTCCGCCTGCGCGATGCGCGCGTCGCGGTGCACGGCGGCCGCGTGCGGCGCGGCCAGGTTGTTGATGTACCCGGTCGGGTCGACGATCTCGTGGATCTGCAGCGAGTCGATGATCAGTCCGAGCTTCTCCATCTCGGAACCCGAGGCGGCCCGGGTCTCGGCGGTCAGCCGCTCCCGGTCCCGGATCATCTGCTCCACCGTCAGACCGCCGACGATGGAGCGCAGATGACCGGCGAAGACGTTGTGCACCCGCTCGGCCATGAACTTCTGCTGGTCCAGGAAACGCCTGGCGGCGTTGGCGATCGACACCATGTCGTCGCCGACCTTGAAGATGACCACGCCGTGCACCTTCAGCGGGATGCCCTGCTGGGTGACGCAGTCCACGTTCAGCTCGGCCTCGTTGAGATCGAGCGACAGCTTGCGCACCACCTGGACGCCCGGCACGACCAGCGTTCCGCGCCCCGTGACGATGCGGAATCCCATCCCCTCCCCCACACCGTCCGTACGGTGCTTGGAACCGGAGATGACCAGTGCCTCATTGGGTTCGGCGACCCGCCACATGAGCCTGAACAGGCCGACCAGAATGATGACCGCGACGAGCGCCCCGCCCGCCGCAACGCCGATCAACATCGGCATACGCCCCCTTACGATTGGCCCCGATCGGGGCCGCGTACGGGAGTGTGCGCCTGTGTGTGACGGGCCGGTAGATCCTGGCGGATCCTTGTCGCTTTCTTGACGTGGAGCGGACCGCTCCGCTCAGCCGTACGCGGGCGCCACGTACACGGTGCGCGGCGGCAGGTGTTCCACGACCACCACGACCGTGCCCTTCTCGATGCGCTCCCCGGCGGTCGCCGGATACGCCAGGAACGCCTCCGCGCCGCCGCGCACCTGCACGATCACCTCGCCGACCAGCCCCGGCCCGACCGTCCCGGTCACCCGCCCCTGCAGTCCGACCACGTCCCCGCCCCCTCCCCGGGTCACTTGGCGCGGCGCCGGTGCCCGCGACCGGTGCCCGCGGGAACAGTGTCGCCGCTGCCGCGGTCCGCCGACACCACCAGTGCGGCCAGCGCCGTCGTCAACGGCACCGCCGCCACCAGTCCGATGCTGCCGACCAGGGTCCGCACGATCTCCTCGGCGACCAGTTCGCTGCCGGCCACCGCGAACACACTGCGCTGCGCGATGGAGAAGAGCAGCAGCAGCGGCAGCGCCGCGCCCGCGTAGGCCAGCACCAGGGTGTTGACGACCGAGGCGATGTGGTCCCGCCCGATGCGCATCGCCGCCGAGTACAGCCGGCGCCGGCTCGCCCCCGGGTTCGCCTCCCGCAGCTCCCACACGGCCGAGGTCTGGGTCACCGTCACATCGTCGAGGACGCCCAGCGAACCGATGATGATGCCGGCCAGCAGCAGACCGCGGATCTCGATGCCCGGGTAGAGGGAGTGGATCAGCCCGGTCTCGTCCGAGGTGTTGCCGCTGAGCACCGCCCAGTCGATGAAGACCGAGCCCAGCACGCCGATCAGCAGCAGCGAGCACAGGGTGCCCAGCACCGCCACCGAGGTGCGGGCGTTGAGGCCGTGGCACATGTAGAGCGCGATCAGCATGATGGCGCTGCCGCCGATCACCGCCACCAGCAGCGGATTGCTGCCGTGCAGGATCGCCGGGAGGATGAACAGCGTCAGCACCGCGAAGCTGATCACCAGCGCGACCAGCGCCAGGATCCCGCGCAGCCGGCCGACCACGACCACCACCGCCGCGAAGATCCCGGCCAGCAGCCACAGCGGGAGGGCCCGGTCGACGTCGGTCACCGAGTACTGCAACTCGCGCGGCGCCTGGGGCGCGTACGCCAGGAGCACCTTCTGGCCCTGCGTGTAGTGCCGGGTCTGGGTCGGCTGCACGATCTCGGTGAAGGTGCGGCCGCCGTCCTTGCCCGAGGTGACCTCGATGGTCGCGCGCTGGCAGATCGCGGGGCCGGTGGACGGCGCCGCCGACGGCCCGGGGGAGGGAGTCGTGCCGGTGCCCGGTTCGGCGTTGACGTCCGAGCACTTGACGTCCTCGACCTTCACCACCCGGCCGGACTGGGTCTGCTGGTCGAAGCCGACCCCGGTGCGCTCGTGCGCCGGCACACCGCCCGGCCACAGCACCACCAGGCCGGCCACGACCACCGCGACGAAGGGGATCAGGATCGCGGCGATGACCTTCCGCAGATGCCTGGAGACCGGCGGCACCGGTCCGTGCCCGTGACCGTGGGCGTGGGCGTGTGCGTGTGCGTGCGAGTGAGCGGAGTCCACCGCCCGATCATCGCAACACCCCCTGGTGTGCGTCAGCGAGGACCCGCTAGCGTTGAGGCGCCTTTGCAAACGCGGGAGCTCGGAGCACCGGGCTGAGAGGGCGCTGACCGGCCGAGGGCCACCAGCTGCGCCGACCGCTGAACCTGTTACCGGGTAATGCCGGCGTAGGGAGTGGGTCTCATGACCATGCAGGATGCACACGTGCGCGAAATCGGCCGGCACAAGGGCTATGTGACCGGGTCCCGCCCGGACATCCAGGTCCCCGTCCGCCGAGTGCATCTGACCAACGGCCAGGACGTGACGCTGTACGACACCTCCGGCCCGTACACCGACCCCAACATCACCACCGACGTGCGCCGCGGCCTCCCGCCGCTGCGCGAGAACTGGATCGTCGCCCGCGGCGACACCGAGGAGTACCCCGGCCGCCCCGTCCGCCCCGAGGACGACGGCGTCAAACACACCTCACCGCGCGGCGGCCTGCGCAACCTGGACGCCGTCTTCCCCGGCCGCCCCCGCCTCCCCCGGCGCGGCCTGCCCGGGCGGCCGTTGACCCAGCTCGCGTACGCGCGGCGGGGCGAGATCACCCCGGAGATGGAGTACGCCGCGATCCGCGAGAACGTCTCCCCCGAGGTGGTGCGCGAGGAGATCGCGGCGGGACGCGCCGTCCTCCCGGCGAACGTCAACCACCCGGAGACCGAGCCGATGATCATCGGTAAGCGGTTCCTGGTGAAGGTCAACGCCAACATCGGCAACTCGGCCGTCACCTCCTCCATCGAGGAGGAGGTCGAGAAGATGACCTGGGCCACCCGCTGGGGCGCCGACACGGTCATGGACCTCTCCACCGGCCGCAACATCCACACCACCCGCGAGTGGGTGCTGCGCAACTCCCCCGTCCCCATCGGCACCGTCCCCCTCTACCAGGCCCTGGAGAAGGTCGACGGCAAGGCCGAGGAGCTGACCTGGGAGATCTACAGGGACACCGTCATCGAGCAGGCCGAGCAGGGTGTGGACTACATGACCGTCCACGCCGGCGTGCTGCTGCGGTACGTGCCGCTGACCGCCCGCCGCAAGACCGGCATCGTCTCCCGCGGCGGCTCGATCATGGCGGCGTGGTGCCTCGCGCACCACAAGGAGAGCTTCCTCTACGAGAACTTCGAGGAGCTCTGCGAGCTCCTCGCCGCCTACGACGTCACGTACTCCCTGGGCGACGGGCTCCGTCCCGGCTCCATCGCGGACGCCAACGACGAGGCCCAGTTCGCCGAGCTGCGCACGCTCGGCGAGCTCAACACCGTCGCCAAGCGGCACGGTGTGCAGACCATGATCGAGGGGCCGGGGCACGTCCCCATGCACAAGATCAAGGAGAACGTCGACCTCCAGCAGGAGATCTGCGAGGAGGCGCCGTTCTACACCCTCGGCCCGCTCACCACGGACATCGCTCCCGCCTACGACCACATCACCTCCGGCATCGGCGCCGCGATGATCGCCTGGTGGGGCACGGCCATGCTCTGCTACGTCACCCCCAAGGAGCACCTGGGCCTGCCCGACCGCGACGACGTCAAGACCGGCGTGATCACCTACAAGATCGCCGCCCATGCCGCCGACCTGGCCAAGGGCCACCCCGGCGCCCAGGAGTGGGACGACGCGCTGTCCGACGCCCGCTTCGAGTTCCGCTGGGAGGACCAGTTCAACCTGGCCCTCGACCCGGACACGGCACGGGAGTTCCACGACGAGACGCTGCCGGCGGAGCCGGCCAAGACCGCGCACTTCTGCTCCATGTGCGGGCCGAAGTTCTGCTCGATGAAGATCTCCCAGGACATCCGCCGGCGGCACGGCGGCACGGCCGAGGAGATCGAGGCGGGCATGGCCGCCAAGTCCCAGGAGTTCGCGGCCTCGGGCAACCGGGTCTACCTCCCGATCGCGGACTGACCCGGCGCCACCGGCAGCCCGCCCGGGCTGCCGGTGGACCCGCTACGCGGACTGGCCCCGGTCGTCCGGTCCGAGGCAGAGACGGGCCAGGCGGGGCAGCCGCCGGTGCATCTCCGCGTCGTCGTCGAAGTCGAAGTCCTCCCCCATGTCCGTTTCCGCCGTGCCCTGCCCTTGGGCCGGCCGGTACCCGGCCCATGCGGCGTAGAAGGCGTCCCGGTCTCCGGTGAGCCGCTCGAAGGCTTCGCCGGCAACGTAGTTGACCTCCTCGTAGAACAGGGCCTCGTCACGGCGGGCCCCCGCGGCCTCGACCACGGCGGGGTGCCCGGCCAGGCTGTCGGGCCCGGCGGCGACACGCTCGTACCACTCACGGCCTAGGGCGATCACGCCCGCCCGGAAGTCGATGAAGCTGTCGTCGGAGCAGCCGCCGCCCATGAGGTACGCGGCGGCCCAGACGTCCCAGCGGTACAGCGCGTCGTGCACCTCGTCGAACCGTTCCGCGTACTCCAGGATCTCCCGCGTCGGGCGCTCGGCGAGCAGGCTCACCAGCACCGCGTCGAAGGGCTCGCCACCGGCCGCCGCACCGGAGCGGGCGGATTCGATCAGGTGCCAGAACCGGTCGATGTCCATGCCCGCACTGTGCCACGGGGGTACGACACTCCCCGGGGCCCGCCGGGGACGGCCCCGGCTACTCCGGGGCGTGGTCCGGGCCGCCGTAGTCCGGGCTGGAGAAGTCGGGGCTGGAGAAGTCCGGGCTGGTGAAGCGGTGGCCGGGTTCGGGGGAGGACTCGGGGCCCGGGCTGCTGAAGTCGGGGCGGGAGTAACCGAGTCGGGGCATGCGCGAGTTGCCGCCGCCGGTGGCCGGCGAGGGAGCGGCCGGTGCGGCCGGCGCGGCGCCGGCGGCCTTGGCGAGGGCGTCGTCGAGGAAGGGCTGCAGCCCCCGTTCCACCAGGGCCCGGCGCCACAGCTCGCGGGCGAGCGCGACGTCCCGGGGCTCGTTGTCGGGCGGGTCGTGGAGGGCGGTCGACCCGTTGCGCAGCGCGGTGAGCAGCAGTCCGACCATGCCGATGACGATGCCGCAGGCGGCGACGGCCGCGAAGAGCCAGCCGGCCTGCCGCAGCGGAGGGGCGATCGCCGGCTCGGGGTGCCCGAAGCCCATGGCGTACCCGAGCACCAGGAAGATGAGGGCGGCCGTGCCCGCCAGGATCGGCGTGAGCACGGCGACGACCGCGAACAGCCCGGCCCCGGAGCCGTCCGCGGCGGCGACCGGGGCCGCTGCAGCCGCGTAGCCCAGGCCTGACACGGACGCGGCCCGCGCCTCGCGTCGCTGTTCCGCGAAGGCCTCGCGGACCTTGACGAACTGCTCGTACTCGGGCGCCGCGCACGCGGAGATCGGCTCGGCCGCGTTGAGCGCCATGGTGCGCAACTGCTCGGTGTTCAAAGGGTTCCGCGCGTCGGCGAGGGCGGCCCGCGTGCCCTCCGAGTGCAGAGCCGTGTCGAGGGCGCGCTCGAACTCCGGGCGGTCCTCGGTCAGCAGGTGTGGAGCGCTGTTCATGTGCATCCCCCGATGCTCCGTCTCCGGTGCCGCCCGGAGTTCACGAAGGACAAGACCCGGTCCGGCTGGGCGGAAGCGGAGGAGAAGCTGCCTACGGATATCCCGATGGTAGAGCGCAGAGGTGACGCGGTGACAGAGTGTTTCCGGAAAATGGGGGTTTCCGGGATTACAACGGCAGCTGTGCGACCAGGAGTTTGCCCTCCATGGTCACCCCGCCGTCCATCGCCACCGCCAGATCCTCCGCATACACGTGCGGACCCTCGACGACGGCGGACCGGTCCGGCTGCTCGGCCCCGTGCTCTCCTCCGGCCTCGCCCAGCAGGTACGGGATGGGGCTGTGACCGTGGACGACGCGATGGCCGCCGTAAGTCTCCAGCAGCTCGCGGGCGGCCTGCGGTCCCGACTCGCCGCGGAAGGCGAAACGCCGGGTGAACTTGCGGAACAGCTCCCAGCACTCGTCGGCGTCGCCGCGCTGCAGGATGCCGGTGACGGCGTCGTTCATCGCGTCGATGGTGTTGCCGTACTCCAGGTACGCGGTGGTGTCGGAGTGCAGCAGCAGGTGGCCGTCGGCGACGGCGGCCGCGTCCAGCCGGGACATCCAGGCGATGTGGTGGTCCTGCAGCCGCTCCATGTCGCTGGTCTGGCCGCCGTTGAGACGCCAGGCGGCAAGGAAGGAGGCGGTGCCGGCGACGGAGTTCACCGGGGTGTCGCCGAAGCGGTGGGCGCCGAGCAGCAGCAGTTCGTGGTTGCCCATGAGGGCCCTGGCGTAGCCGCCGGCCGCTGCGGCCTCCGCGGACAGCTGCATGACGAGCTCGATCACGCCGATGCCGTCCGGGCCCCGGTCGGTGAAGTCGCCGAGGAACCACAGACGGGCGTTGCCGGCCGCCCAGTGGCCCTCGGAGTCGATCAGCCCGGTCGCGTACAGGGCGTCCCGCAGCTGGTCGACGTAGCCGTGCACGTCGCCGACGACGTAGAGCGGGCCCAGGGCCTGCGGGTCGGCGGCGCTTACCACCGGAAGGTCGTGCTGGGTGGGCGTGTACTCCGCCGGCACCAGCTGCTCGTCGATCCTGGTCGGCTCCTGCCCTGTCTGGAGGCCGGGCGGGGCCCCGACGGCCGCGCCGTGCGCCACCGCCTCCGCGGGGTCCGGAGACCAGCCGTACGAGGTACCGAGCATGGGTCCCTGACCTGCCCCCTGAGTCATCGACCCCTCCACCGTCGCGCCACCATCCGCCCATCATAGGAATGACGATGTCGTGGCGTGACACACCTGCTGATAGCGATTTCATCCGGCGCGGACAAATCCCCCCGGGGCGGGCCCTTCTCGCCCCGGAGGAGGCCGTTCCTAACCCCCCGCGGGCCCACGGGGGGGACTGACGGTCGTGCGCGGCGAGCGGCGCTGGGAGGACGTGCGGACGATCAGGTCGGTCGGCATGACCTGCTGCACCGGGCGGCCCGCGTCCACCCCCTCGATGGCGTCGATGAGCAGCTGGACGACCGCGGTGCCGATCCGGCCCGGTTTGAGGGAGAGCGTGGTGATCGGCGGCTCGGTCGTCGCGTAGACCATGCTCTCGCTGCAGCAGACCAGCAGCAGGTCGTCGGGCACGCGCAGCCCGTAGCGGCGGGCGGCGGCCAGCAGGTCGGTGCCGTTGGGGTCGAAGAGGCCGTACACCGCGTCGGGGCGGTCGGGGCGGGCCAGCAGGCGGTCTGCGGCGACGGCGCCGGCGCACGGGTCGTGGGCCGGGTAGGCCTCGACGACGGGTTCCTGGCCGATCCGCTCGCACCAGCCGAGGTAGGCGGTGGTGGACAGCCGGGTGTACGTGTCGGTGCTGGTGCCGGTGAGCAGTCCGATCCGGCGGGCCCCCGCCTCGGCCAGGTGCTCCAGGATGCCGAGCACGGCGGCCTCGTGGTCGTTGTCCACCCAGGCCCGGACGGGCAGGCTGCCGGCCGGGCGCCCGTCGCTGACCACGGGGATGCCCTGCCGCACCAGCTCCGTGACCATCGGGTCGTGGTCCGAGGGGTCGATCACGACCGTGCCGTCCAGCGCCACGTTGCTCCACACGTCGTGCCGGGAGGAGGCGGGCAGGATGACCAGGGCGTAGCCGCGGGCCAGGGCGGCGGAGGTGGCGGCCCTGGCCATCTCGGCGAAGTACGCGAACTCGGTGAAGGTGAAAGGTTCTTCCCCGTACGTCGTCACCGTCAGCCCGATCAGCCCCGACCTGCCGGTGCGCAGCGTGCGGGCGGCGGCGGAGGGGCGGTAGCCCAGCCGGTCCGCGACCTCGCGGACATGGCGGCGGGTGGCGTCGGGCAGTCGGCCCTTGCCGTTGAGCGCGTCGGAGACAGTGGTGATCGAGACACCGGCCGCGGCGGCGACGTCCCTGATGCCCGCCCGCTCCAGCCGGCGTCCGACGGGCCTGCTCGCCTGATGGTTCCCTGCTGCTGTCATGGCGTGGTGATAGTAGGGCTCGGGTGGTCCTTTCGCGGGGTGCCGGAGAAGCCGTTGACAGATACGTTTCCCCACTCCCGGCGCCGGGCCCGGCCGGGAAATCGCAGGTGGCGAGGGGTGGCTACCACCGGTTACGGGTCGGCTGCACGGCGTCGCCCGCCCTCTGCCCCGAGGTGCGCACAGCCATCAACTCACCCCTACGAGGGATGCGCGCCACCGCGCGCGCCACCGGCGCACGGTGGGTCGCACAGCCTGACCCGACGACCGCGAGCCCCTGCTGTGCGCCCGCGGTCATCAGGGCCTCCCCCGGCCGGGCGGGCACTCGTATGGTGTGGGGCATGAGCCCCAAACTGCGCCGCGAACTGGACGGAATCCCCACGTACAAGCCGGGTAGACCCCCGGCCGTGGAAGAGGGAGTGACCGCTTACAAGCTGTCCTCCAACGAGAACCCCTATCCGCCGCTGCCCGGTGTCCTTCAGGCGGCGACCGCCGCCGCGGAGAGCTTCAACCGCTACCCGGACATGGCGTGCACGGCGCTCCACGCGGAGCTGGCACACCGCTTCGGGGTGCCGGTGGAGCACATCGCGACGGGCACCGGCTCGGTCGGGGTCGCGCAGCAACTGCTGCAGGCGACCGCCGGCCCGGGCGACGAGGTGATCTACGCCTGGCGTTCCTTCGAGGCCTATCCGATCATCACGCAGATCAGCGGGGCGGCCTCCGTACCGGTGGCGCTGGACGCCGACGAGACCCACGACCTGGACGCGATGGCCGCCGCGGTCACGGACCGGACGCGGCTGATCTTCGTCTGCAACCCCAACAACCCCACTGGCACCGTGGTCCGCCGCGCCGAGCTGGAGCGCTTCCTGGACCGCGTCCCCTCGGACGTGCTGGTCGTGCTGGACGAGGCGTACAAGGAGTTCATCCGCGACCCCGAGGTGCCGGACGGCGTCGAGGTCTACCGCGACCGCCCCAACGTCGCGGTGCTGCGCACCTTCTCCAAGGCGTACGGCCTCGCCGGCCTGCGCGTGGGCTTCGCGATCGCGCACGAGCCGGTCGCGGCGGCGCTGCGCAAGACGGCCGTCCCCTTCGGCGTGAGCCAGCTCGCCCAGGACGCGGCGGTGGCCTCGCTGCGCGCCGAGGCGGCGCTGCTGGAGCGGGTGGACGCGCTGGTCGCGGAGCGGACCCGGGTGTACGACGGGCTGACCGCGCAGGGCTGGACGGTTCCGGAGACCCACGCCAACTTCGTGTGGCTGCGGCTGGGGGAGCGCACAACCGACTTCGCCGCGTCCTGCGAGCGGGCCGGCGTCACGGTCCGTCCGTTCGCGGGGGAGGGCGTGCGGATCACGATCGGTGAGAACGCCGCCAACGACGTCCTGCTGCGTACGGCCGAGGCCTTCCGCAAGGAGCTGTAACCCGCCCGGCGACGCCTCCCCGGGGGCCGGACGGCCCCATAACATGCCCCCTTTCGCCCCCTCACGCCCCCCGGTGTGAGGGGGCGAAAGTGTGTGCGGCATACTGACCTTGTGAATGCGTTCACTTTCACAAGCGCATCAAGATAGGAGGCGTGGCGTGGACCTGGCACTGGACTCCGTCATCGTCGCGCGATGGCAATTCGGCATCACGACCGTCTACCACTTCCTTTTCGTCCCCCTCACGATCTCCCTCGCGGCCCTGACCGCCGGCCTCCAGACGGCCTGGGTGCGCACCGGCGACGAGAAGTACCTCCGGGCGACCAAGTTCTGGGGAAAGCTCTTCCTGATCAACATCGCCATGGGCGTGGCCACCGGCCTCGTCCAGGAGTTCCAGTTCGGGATGAACTGGTCGGACTACTCGCGCTTCGTCGGTGACGTGTTCGGCGCCCCGCTCGCCTTCGAGTCGCTCATCGCCTTCTTCTTCGAGTCCACCTTCATCGGCCTGTGGATCTTCGGCTGGGACAAGCTCCCCCAGAAGATCCACCTGGCCTGCATATGGCTGGTCTCGCTCGGCACGATCCTTTCCGCGTACTTCATCCTCGCCGCCAACTCCTGGATGCAGCACCCGGTCGGCTACCGCTACAACAAGTCCACCGGCCGCGCCGAGCTCACCGACTTCTGGGCCGTGATCAGCCAGAACACCACCGTCGTCGTGGTCTTCCACACCCTGAGCGCGGCCTTCCTGACCGGCGCCGCCTTCATGATGGGCATCGCGGCCTACCACCTGGCCCGCAGGAAGCACGTCGCCGTCATGAAGACCTCGCTGCGCCTCGCGCTGGTCACCGCGGTCGTCGCGGGTCTGCTCACCGCCCTCAGCGGCGACCGGCTGGGCAAGGTCATGTACGAGCAGCAGCCGATGAAGATGGCCGCCGCCGAGGCCCTGTGGGACGGCGAGGCCCCCGCCCCCTTCTCGGTCTTCGCCTACGGCGACGTCGAGAAGGGCCACAACACCGTGGCCGTCGAGGTCCCCGGGCTGCTGTCCTTCCTCGCCCACGACGACTTCAGGTCGTACGTCCCCGGCATCAACGACGTCAACAAGGCCGAGCAGCAGAAGTACGGCCCCGGCGACTACCGGCCCAACATCCCGGTCGCCTACTGGGGATTCCGCTGGATGATCGGCTTCGGCATGACCTCCTTCGCGGTCGGCCTCGCGGGACTCTGGCTCACCCGCCGCAGGTTCTGGCTCGCCGAGAGCCGGCGCACGGGCGACGACGAGCCACCGCATCTGATGCTCACCAAGAACACCGCCCTCACCCCCGCGCTCTCACGCTGGTACTGGCGGATCGGGCTGCTCACCATGGGCTTCCCGCTGATCGCCAACTCCTGGGGCTGGATCTTCACCGAGAACGGCCGCCAGCCGTGGGCCGTGTACGGGCTGCTGCGCACCGAGGACGCGGTCTCCCCCGGCGTCTCCACCGCCGAGATGCTGATCTCGCTGATCGTCCTCACCGCGCTCTACGCCGTCCTCGCCGTCGTCGAGGTCAAGCTCCTGGTCAAGTACGCCAAGGCCGGGCCTCCCGAGCTCACCGAGGCCGACCTCGATCCCCCCACGAAGATCGGCGGCGACGCCGACGCCGACCGCCCGATGGCCTTCTCGTACTAGGGAGCGACGGCATGCACCTCCACGACGTCTGGTTCGTCATCATCGCCGTCCTGTGGACCGGCTACTTCTTCCTCGAGGGCTTCGACTTCGGCATCGGCGTCCTGACCCGGCTGCTCGCCCGCGACCGCCCCGAGCGGCGGGTGCTGATCAACACCATCGGCCCGGTCTGGGACGGCAACGAGGTCTGGCTGATCACCGCCGGCGGCGCCACCTTCGCCGCCTTCCCCGAGTGGTACGCCACCCTCTTCTCCGGCTTCTACCTGCCGTTGCTGGCGATCCTGCTCTGCCTGATCATCCGGGTCGTCGCCTTCGAGTACCGCGCCAAGCGGGCCGACGAGCGCTGGCAGACCACGTGGGAGTGGGCCATCTTCTGGACCTCCCTGCTCCCCGCGTTCCTGTGGGGCGTGGCGTTCGCCAACATCGTGCACGGGGTGAAGATCGACAGGTCCGGTGAGTACACCGGCCGGGTCTGGGACCTGCTCGGCCCCTACCCCCTCCTCGGCGGACTCGTCACCCTGAGCCTCTTCACCTTCCACGGCGCCGTCTTCGCCGCCCTGAAGACCCTCGGCGACATCCGCGATCGCGCCCGCCGCTTCGCCACCCGTGCCGGAGTCGTCACCGCCGTACTCGCCCTGGCCTTCCTGGCCTGGACGCAGGCGGAGGACGGGGCCGCCGCGAGCCTGGTGGCCGCGATCACCGCCGTGCTCGCGCTGCTGGCGGCACTGGGCGCCAATCTGCGGGGCCGCGAGGGCTGGGCGTTCGCCTTCTCCGGGGTCACGGTGGTGGCCGCGGTGGCGATGCTCTTCCTGACGCTCTTCCCGGACGTCATGCCGTCCTCGCTGGACCCGGCGTGGAGCCTGACGGTGGAGAACGCCTCCTCGACCCCGTACACGCTGAAGATCATGACCTGGTGCGCCGGGATAGCGGCCCCGCTGGTCGTGCTCTACCAGGCCTGGACGTACTGGGTGTTCCGCAAGCGGATCGGCACCCAGCACATCGCCGAAGCACATTGAGGGGCTGTTTCACGTGAAACCTGTCGACCCCCGGCTTCTGAGGTACGCCCGCTCGACCCGCGGGTTCCTCGCCGTCTCCGTCCTGCTCGGTCTCGTCGGCGCGGGACTGGTCATCGCGCAGGCGATGCTCATCGCGGAAATCGTGATCGGGGGTTTCCAGGACGGTCTCGACGCCGGAGCGCTGCGCACCCCGCTGCTGCTGCTTGCCGGTGTCGCGGCCGGCCGGGCGGCGGTCTCCTGGCTCACCGAGCTGTGCGCCCATCGCGCCGCCGCCGCCGTCAAGTCCCAGTTGCGCACAGGGCTGCTGGAGCACGTCACGGCACTCGGCCCGGCAGGGCTCACCGAGCGCCGGACCGGCGAACTGACCACCCTGGCCACCCGGGGCATCGACGCCCTCGACGGCTACTTCGCCCGCTACCTGCCCCAACTCGGGCTGGCCGTCGTCGTGCCCGCCGCCGTCCTCGCCCGGATCGTCACCGAGGACTGGGTCTCGGCGCTCACCATCGCCCTGACCCTCCCCCTCATCCCGCTCTTCATGGTCCTCATCGGTTGGGCCACCCAGGCCCGCATGGACCGGCAGTGGCACCTGCTCGCCCGGTTGTCCGGCCACTTCCTCGACGTCGTCGCGGGCCTGCCCACCCTCAAGGTCTTCGGCCGCGCCAAGGCCCAGGCCGAGTCCATCCGCGCCATCACCGCCGAATACCGGCGCGCCACGATGCGGACGCTCCGCATCACCTTCCTCTCCTCCTTCGCCCTGGAGCTGCTCTCCACCATCTCCGTCGCCCTGGTCGCCGTTGGCGTCGGCATGCGGCTGGTCCACGGCGAACTCGACCTCTACACGGGGCTGGTCATCCTCGTTCTGGCGCCCGAGGCATATCTGCCGCTGCGCCAGGTGGGCGCCCACTACCACGCGGCCGCGGAAGGGCTCTCCGCCGCCGACGAGGTATTCGCCGTCCTGGAGACCGCGCCGCCGCGGCGCGGTACCGCCCCGGCCCCCGATCTGCGGACCGCGGCCGTCGAGCTGGACGGCGTCGCCGTCGAGGGCCGTCTCGGCACGTTCTCCCTGCGGGTCTCCCCCGGCGAGACCGTCGCCCTCACCGGGCCGAGCGGGATCGGCAAGACCACGCTGCTCGGCGTGCTGCTCGGCTTCACCGAGCCGACCGCGGGGCGCGTCCTGGTCGACGGGACCGACCTCGCCGCGTACGACCCGGCGGGCTGGCACCGCCAGATCGCCTGGGTGCCCCAGCGGCCGTACCTGTTCGCCGGGACCATCGCCGACAACGTGCGGCTCGCCCGGCCCGACGCGACCCCGGCCCAGGTACGCGCGGCGCTCCACGACGCGGGCGCCCCGGAGCTCGATCCCGCGACCGCCGTCGGCGAGGGCGGCGCCGGACTCTCCGCCGGGCAGCGGCAACGGGTCGCCCTGGCGCGGGCCTTCCTCGCCGACCGGCCGCTGCTGCTGCTCGACGAGCCGACGGCCGCGCTCGACGGCGAGACGGAGGCGGCCGTGGTCGACGCGGTCCGGCGGCTCGCGGCGGGGCGCACGGTACTGCTCGTGGTGCACCGGCCCGCGCTGCTCGCCGTGGCCGACCGCAGGGTGCGCCTGGGCGACCGGACCGCCGGGGCGGAGGTCGCTCCCGTCGACCCGACCTCTCCCGGCCGGCATGAAGCTCCCGGGCCCGCGTACCCGGTACCGGCACCGGCACGGCGAGCGGTGCCGTCCGGCACGTACGCGGCGGACGCCGAGGCGCGGGAGGGGACCGTGACCGCCCCGCTCGGGCCGTCCACCACGGTGGCGGGCTCCGGCTCTGCGGAGCACACGGCGCGCGCCATCGGCCGCGGCACCGCCGCCGACCCGGCGAAGCGGGTGCGCCGGGCCGCGTCGCCGCTGCGGCCGCGGTTCGCACTCGCGCTGCTCCTGGGCACGCTCGCACTGCTGAGCGCCATCGGCCTCATGGGGACCTCCGGCTGGCTGATCTCCCGCGCCTCCCAGCAGCCGCCGGTCCTCTACCTGATGGTCGCGGTCACCGCGACGCGGGCGTTCGGCATCGGCCGTGCCGTGTTCCGCTACGCCGAGCGGCTGGTCTCGCACGACGCTGTCTTCCGCGCCCTCGCCGACCTGCGGGTCGCGGTCTACCGCCGGCTGGAACGGCTCGCGCCCGCCGCGCTGCGGGACACCCGGCGCGGGGACCTGCTCTCCCGCCTCGTCGCCGATGTGGACGGTCTGCAGGACCACTTCCTGCGCTGGCTGCTCCCCGCCGGCGCCGCCGTCCTCGGCGGCGCCGCGTCGGCCGCGTTCACCGCATGGCTGCTCCCCGGCGCCGGTGCCGCCCTGGCGGTCGGACTGCTCACCGCCGGGGGGGCCGTACCGGCCGTGTCCGCGGCGCTCGCCCGGCGCGCCGAACGCGCCCTCGCCCCCGCCCGCGGCGAGCTCGCGGCCCAGGTCGTCGACGTGCTCACCGGTACCGCCGAGCTGACGGTCGCCGGGGCGCTGCCAGGCCGCCGGGCGAAGGCGGCCGAGGCGGACCGTCTGCTCACCCGGATCGCGGCGCGCTCCGCGGCCGGGGCGGCGCTCGGCGCCGGGCTCGGCGCGCTGGTCACCGGGCTGACCGTCACCGTCTGCGCCTGGGCGGGCGTCCAGGCGGCGGCAGGGGGACGGCTGCCCGGAGTCGCGCTCGCGGTCGTCGTGCTCGTCCCGCTCGCCGCCTTCGAGGCGGTGGCGGGCATGCCGCTCGCGGCGCAGTACCGGCAGCGCAGCCGCCAGGCGGCACTGCGGGTGCACGACGTGCTCGACGCCCCGGAGCCGGTACGGGAGCCGGAGCGGCCCGCGGCCGCGCCCGCCGGGCCCCACCCCCTGGTGCTGCGCGGGCTGTCGGCCCGCCACCCGGGACAGCGGCACCCCGCGCTGGACGGTGTCGACCTCGAACTGGCGCCCGGCCGCCGGATCGCCGTCGTCGGGCCGTCCGGGTCGGGCAAGACGACGCTCGCCCATGTGCTGCTGCGCTTCCTGGACGTCGAGTCGGGCACGTACACCCTCGCGGGCACCGACGCGACGACCCTCGACGGCGACGCCGTACGCCGCATGGTCGGCCTGTGCGCCCAGGACGCGCACGCCTTCGACAGCACGGTCCGCGAGAACCTGCGGCTGGCCCGTCCCGGCGCGGCCGACACGGAGCTGCGGGCGGCCCTTGCCGCCGCCCGGCTCGACCTGGACCTCGACCTCCCGGTCGGGGAGCACGGCACCCGCCTGTCCGGCGGCCAGCGCCAGCGGCTGGCGCTGGCCCGCGCGCTGCTCGCCGACTTCCCCGTCCTGGTGCTCGACGAGCCCGCCGAGCACCTGGACCTGGCCACCGCCGACGCGCTGACCGCCGATCTGCTGACCGCGACCACGGGCCGGACGACCGTCCTGATCACCCACCGCCTCACCGGACTGGACGGCGTCGACGAGATCCTCGTCCTCGACCACGGCCGCGTCGTCCAGCGCGGCGCGTACCGGGAGCTGGCCGCCGCGGACGGTCCCTTCCGCCGGGGCCTCGACCGCGAGCGGGTGGCGGACGCCCCGGCCGGCGTGGGCGCGCCGGAGCCGGAGTCGATCACGGCGTAGGACGCGGCACCGCCCTAGGCTCGCCGTATGGCAGAACGACTGGCCAAGCTGCTGGACGCCGTCGGCTCGGTCACGACCGCGCTGCTGGCGGACGAACAACCGACCGGTGACGCGCTCGACGTCGTCGCCGAGCAGGCCCGCGCGCTGGTCGGGGCCGACGCGGGCCTCGTTCTGCTGCCGACCGTCGAGGGCGGCCTGGAGGTGGTCGCGGTCTCGGCCGACCAGCCCGCGGGCCTGGTGGGCACGGTGCTCGAGGCGGACAGCCCGCCCGTCGCGCCGCTGATGGCGGGCGAGCCGGTGTTCATCGACGACGCCGCGACCGACGCGCGGATGACCACGGCCATCGCCCCGCGTTTCGGCGCCTGCATGATGCTCCCGCTCCAGAGCAGCGGCCACGTGATGGGCGCGCTCGCCCTGCCGAGGGCCCACGGCGCCCCGGGGTTCACCGAGGACGAGCGCTTCGTCGCCACCCAGTTCGCGGCCCAGGCCGCGCTCGCCCTGCTGCTCGCCGACGCGCAGCGGGACCGCAACCGGCTGGCCGTCTACGAGGAGCGCGACCGGATCGCCCGCGATCTGCACGACCTGGTCATCCAGCGGCTCTTCGCGACGGGCCTGATGCTCCAGGGCGCCCGGCGCAAGGCGCTGCCCCCCGACGCCGAGGAGGGCATCGCACACGCGGTCGAGGAGCTGGACGCCACCATCCAGGAGGTGCGGACGGCGATCTTCGCGCTGCAGCAGGAGCCGCGGGACGAGGCCCCGACGGGGCTGCGCGCCCAGGTGTTGCGGGAGACCGGCACGGCCGCCCGGGGGCTGGGGTTCCAGCCCTCCGTCCGGTTCGTCGGCCCCGTCGACTCGCGGGTGGGCGCGCTCAGCGCCCGCAATCTCGTGGCCGCGCTGCGCGAGGCGCTGTCCAACGTGCAGCGGCACGCGGGCGCCACCTGGGTCGAGGTGGTGCTCGACGCCACCGCCGTCCTCGCCGACGGCCGCGAGGGCGTGCGGCTCATCGTCTCCGACGACGGCGTCGGCATCCCGGAGACCGGGCGGCGCAGCGGACTGCGCAATCTCGCGCGGCGCGCGGAGTCGCTGGGCGGCGAGTCGATCTTCGGTCCCGGGCCGGACGGCAAGGGGACGACCCTCGCGTGGGAGGCGCCGCTGTGAGTCCCCGGGGCCACCCCGGCCCGACGGCGGCCGGTGGACGGGTCAGCGGGCGGCGAGGATCCGCTCGATGACCCGGGCGACGCCGTCCTCCTCGTTCGCCACCGTGCGGTGCGTGGTGGCGGCGAGCACGTCCGGGTGGGCGTTGGCGACCGCGTACGAGGTGCCCGCCCAGGACAGCATGGGCAGGTCGTTGGGCATGTCCCCGAAGGCCACGACCTCCTCGGCGGAGATGCCGAGGTCCGCGCAGCAGCGCGCGAGCGTCGTCGCCTTGCTGACCCCCGTGCCGCTGATCTCCAGCAGCGCCGACGCGCTGGACCGGGTGATCTCGGCGTGCTCCCCGGCCATCGCCCGCGCGGTGCGCAGGAAGACGTCCGGGTCGATGGACGGGTGCTTGGCCAGCAGCTTCAGCACGGGCTGGCCCTGGTGCCCGTTGTCCAGCAGCTCCTCCACCGGCGCGACGACCGCGTCGGGCGTGGGGGCGTACGGCGGGTACTCCGGCTCGTAGGCGAAGCCGCCGGTCAGCTCCACGGCGAAGGTGGTGCCGGGGACGGCGGTGCGCAGGACCGCGACGACGGCGAGCGCGTCCCGCGGGTCGAGGGGGTAGGCCGCGAGCAGCCGCCTGCCGCGGTGCAGGTCGTAGACGGCGGCGCCGTTGGCGCATATCGCCATGCCGTGGCCGGCGGTGTGCCCGGCGACGACGTCCATCCACCGGGCGGGTCTGCCGGTGACGAAGAAGACCTCGATGCCCGCGGCCTCCGCGTCCGCCAGCGCGGCGATCGTACGGGCCGAAACGGTCTTGTCGTCGCGCAGCAGCGTGCCGTCCAGGTCGGTGGCGATCAGCCGCGGCGCGGGGGCCGCGAGGGTGGCGTCCGGGGTCCGGGGATGCTGGGTGGCTGAGGTCACCGACCCATGGTCCCTTATGCGGTGGCACATGGCTGCAGGCGGGTGCGGAGTGCGAGCACCGCCACACACTCCGTCGCCGGTGTCAGTGCCGGGTGCCACCATCACCTCATGGCCCTTGTGCGTTGTGAAGAGCAGCCCGACCGGGAACCGGTGCTCCTGGCCGACGCTTTGGCGACCGTCGTGGACGGCATCCGCACGGCCGCCCGCACCGCGATACCCGTCGCCGACCCGGCGGCCGGCACCGCCACGTCCTGCGGCCGGTGTGCCTGCGCCGCCCACTGGCACCGAACCTCCGGTGGCCGCTGGATCCTGATCGAGCCCGGCGAGTGGCCCCTCGCCGTCATTCCGGCGGGCCGTCGCTGGCGTGTCGCGGGCGACGGCACGGCGGTCAATCTGCGAGCCGCGGCGCCCTCCGACACGTGCCGGATCAGCCACTTCGACGTGTGTCCCGCGGGCCCGCCGCCCGCGGCGTCGCCCGTGCTGCTCGGCCAGTGGCGGCGCAACGCCCGCCGCCGGCTCAACTGAGCTGGGCCGGGGCCTCCGTCGCGATGCGCTCGAAGACCTTCTCGTCCGCCGCGTAGACGGAGTCCGGCACCGGCCAGTGCAGCACGATCTCCGTGATGCCGATCTCCGCGTAGCGGCCCGCGAAGTCGACGAACGCGTCGAGCGACTCCAGCGGACGCTCGGCCGTGGACCCGGTCAGCAGGACGCGGTCCAGCTCGCGCGCATCGCGCTCGATCTCCGCGCAGGCGATCTCCAGCTTGTCGAACTGCCGCGACACGACCCCGGGGCACTCCTCGACGGGTACGTCGGCCGGCCCCTTGGGGTCGCCGTAGGTCACCCAGGCCTGGCCGTACCGCGCCGCCAGCCGCATCCCGCGCGGACCCGTCGCCGCCACCGCGAAGGGGAGCCGCGGCCGCTGCACGCAGCCGGGGATGTTCCGCACCTCGTGCGCCGAGTAGAACTCGCCCTCGTGCGTCACCACCGGCTCCGTCAGCAGCCGGTCCAGAACGTCGACGAACTCGCCGAAGCGGTCGGCCCGTTCCCGCACCGTCCACGGCTCCTGACCCAGCGCGGTCGCGTCGAAGCCCACCCCGCCGGCGCCGATGCCGAGCGTCAGCCGGCCCTCGCTGACGTCGTCGAGCGTGATCAGCTCCTTCGCGAGCGTCACCGGGTGCCGGAAGTTCGGCGAGGTCACCAGCGTCCCCAGACGGATCCGTTCGGTCGCTGCGGCCGCCGCCGTCAGCGTCGGCACCGCGCCGAACCACGGGCCGTCCCGGAAGCTGCGCCAGGACAGGTGGTCATAGGTGTAGGCGGCGTGGAAGCCGAGTTCCTCGGCCCGACGCCAGACCTTCCGGCCCTCGTTCCAGCGGTGGATCGGCAGGATGACAGTGCTCAGGCGCATGCTCCCAACCCTACGGGGTGGCCCTCCCCCGGCCGTGGTCACCGGCGCGCGGCGATCCCCGGCCCGCCCGCCGGGTGCGTCCCGCCGGTACGCGGTCACGCGATGAGCGCGGCGGCGGCCGTCCACAGGCGCAGGGCGTTCTCCGGGTCCAGGGCGAAGGGGGCGACGCCGCCACCGAACAGCGGCGGCCGCTCCTCCAGCAGCGGCGCCTCGCCGCAGTCCTCGAAGTAGCGTCCCCCCACCCCGTCCAGCAGCGGGGAGGCGGCCGCAAGCACCGAGGTCGCCGCGCCCTGCGCGAGGGTCTTGCGGCGCTCGGGCGGCGTCTTGATCCCCCCGGTGTGCTGCTGCAGGTTGGTGGGGATCGCCCCGGGGTGCACGGCGTTCGCCAGGATGCCGTCGTCCGCCCAGCGCCGGGTGGCCTCGACGGCCAGCAGCACGTCCGCGGTCTTCGACTCCCCGTACGCCCCGAGGGGCTGGTAGGGCCTAAAGCGGTGGTCGAGGTCGTCGATGACGACCGGCGCGGCCGTGTGGGCGTTGGAGCTCAACGAGACGATCCGGGCGCCGCCCGCCGCGGCGAGCGCGCCGTGCAGCCCCACGGTCAGCGCGTAGTGGCCGAGGAAGTTCACGGCGAACTGCAGCTCACGGCCCTGCGGGGTGCGGGTGAGCTCCGGCAGCGCCATGATCCCGGCGTTGTTCACGAGGATGTGGAGCGGCCCGCGCCAGGCCCCGGCGAAGTCGCGGACCGATCCGAGGTCGGCCAGGTCGAGTCCGCCGACGGTGACGTCGGCGTTGCCGGTCGCCGCGCGGATCCGCGCCGCGGCCGCCTCGCCCGCCGCCGGGTCGCGCACGGCCAGGACGACCGATGCGCCGGCCGCGGCGAGGGCGCGTGCCGTCTCCGTGCCGATGCCCGAGGTCGCCCCTGTGATCAGGACCCGCTTCCCCGAGAGGTCCACGCCGGCCAGGACCTCGTCCGCGGTGGAGGCGAATCCGAAGGGGGTCGGAACTGCTGCTCGCTGTGTCATGCCCCCGAGCCTGGGCGGACCCGGCGTCCCGGGCCAGACCCCGCCCATCCTGGTGCCCGCGGGGACAGGATGAGCCGCCGGACCGGGGTTAGCCTCGAATCCATGGCCACAGGCATCAGTCTCGGTGACTATCTGCGGGTGCGCCGGGAGCGGCTGCGCCCGGAGGACGTCGGCCTGCCCGCGGGCGAGCGCCGGCGGGTGCCCGGGCTGCGCCGCGAGGAGGTGGCACTCCTCGCCGGGATCAGCGTCGAGTACTACCTGCGCCTGGAGCAGGGCCGCGACCGGCACCCGTCCGACCAGGTCCTGGACAGCATCGCCCGCGCCCTGCACCTCGACACCGACGCCGAGCGCTACCTCCATGAACTGGCCCGGCCCGCCCGCGGCGCCCGGCGCGGGAAGGCCGCCGGACCGGAACGGGTCAGCCCGGGCGTGCGGACCCTCATCGAGCAGTGGCCCACCACCCCGGCCCTCGTCCAGGGCCGATACATGAACACGCTCGCCGCGAACCCGGCGGCGATCGCGCTCAGCCCCTACTTCGCGCCCGGTGTGGACACCCTGCGCGCGGCCTTCCTCGAACCCGGGATGCGGGCCTTCTACCGCGACTGGGACACGATGACCGCCAAGTCCGTCGCCTTCCTGCGCTCGGCCATCGGGGGCGATCTCGACGCGGACCCCCGTCTGGTGGAACTCGTCGGCGAGCTGAGCCTGCGCAGCGAGCGCTTCCGCACCCTGTGGGCGCGGGTGGACGTACGCCACAAGACCAGCGGCACCACCCTCCTGCTCCACCCACAGGTCGGGGAACTCGACCTGCACTACGAGAAACTGGCCCTGCCCGACGCGCCCGGCCAGATCCTGGTGACGTACCACGCCGAGCCCGGTACCCCCTCCCACGAGAAGCTGCAACTCCTGGCCCACCTGGCCGGAGAACCGTCGTGGGACCGGCCGGCCGGGGCACCGGCTGGGCCACCCGAGTGGTGTTGATCGGAATATCGGCGCCCTCGGGGTGCGGCATCAAGGATTTCGTGCTCACTTCCGCATCATCGGATTAGTCGCTCCCGACTCAACCGAGGAAGTGAGAGGTCATGGCTGCCAACGCCCACGTCAAGTCGTTCTGGGACGTCTTCGTCACTCTGCTCTTCAAGATGGTCGCCTACCTGGGGTTCGCCGTCCCGGAGTCGCGTAGCACGGTTCCGGCCGCGCCGCGACCGGAGACCGTTCCCGGCACCCTTTACCTGCCGACCGCCGAGGCCGTCCGCCTCTGCGTACCGGCGCCCGCTCCGGAGCCGGCTCCGCGACCCCTCGCGCTGTGCGCCGCCGTGTCCGGTCCCGGGCTCCGCGTCGAACCAGGCGAACGGACACCCGAAGTGCCGTCGTACCGCCGTGAGCCCGTCGGGCCGGTCCGGTCCGCCGAGTCCGAGTCCGAGCCCGTGGAGTGCGCCGAGTCCGTCGAGTCCGTCGAGTCCGTCCCCTTCGTCCCGCTGCCCCGCTTCACCGGTCCGTCCAGCGCGTTGTCCCTGCCGCCGACGATGAAGCAGCGCATCCGGGCCGAGGCCCACGGGGCCTCTCCGGTCGCCCGTGTGCGCACCCGTCCGATCGGCGACGCCGGCCTCGACCCCGTACTGACCGACGCGACCGAGGCACCCGCCCGCACCCCCCGCCGCGAGTGGGCGCTCTGCGCATGACCTTCGCGGACGGGTGTGACCAGCCCGTACGGCGCGCCCCACGGCGCCCGTTGACGGAGTGTCAAGCCGTCCCGACCCTGAGCGCCCACGACAGCGGGACCGTCCGGGCACCCTGGACGACGGGCACAGGCCCGAGCAGTAGCAGCAGTGCGAGCACGGCAACGAGCACTAGCTCACGCACAAGCACAAGCACCAGAACGAGGACGAGGACGACGATGCCGGAGACGACCAGCACCCCCGAGGCTGTGACGTTCACCGCCGGCATGACGAGTCCCCACGAGCGGCAGGACATCCGGGACCGCACCCGGTCCCAGGGCAGTCCGGCCACCGACTCGCCCGCGCACGACGGCGTTTGCCGCCGCATCCGCGCGTACGGCGAGGCACGTACTACCGCACACAGCACAACGCGGCACGGCACAACGCACCACCGCAACAACCAGCCCGCCGAGGGAGACCGGTGGAGCCGACAGCGCTCCCGGACGCCCCGCCACGGCTGAACCTGCCCTATTCGACCGAACCGTCCGTACCCGACCGAAACCGGCCGTACCGACTGAACGAGCCGAACCGCGTGCCCCGCAGGAGGAGAACCCCGGCAAGACGGACGCTCCGCACCACCTCCCCTACGGGAGGGTCAGCCCCAAGGACTACGCACAACCGCCCCCCAGGCTGACGACGGGGTGTGGCCTACGCCACTAGGTTCGTGGCGTGACTGTGATCGCTACCGAAAGCCTGACGAAGCGGTACCCGAGGGTGACCGCTCTGGACCGGCTCACCGTCGACATCGCACCCGGTGTGACCGGGTTGGTCGGTGCCAACGGAGCCGGCAAGTCGACCCTGATCAAGATCCTGCTGGGGTTGGCGCCGGCCACGGAAGGCCGGGCCTCCGTACTGGGCATGGATGTGGCGACGCAGGGCGCGGCGATCCGCGCCCACGTGGGCTACATGCCGGAGCACGACTGCCTGCCGCCGGACGTGTCGGCGACGGAGTTCGTCGTGCACATGGCCCGCATCTCGGGGCTGCCGCCGACGGCCGCGCGCGAGCGCACCGCGGACACGCTCCGCCATGTCGGCCTGTACGAGGAGCGGTACCGCCCCATGGGCGGCTACTCCACGGGTATGAAGCAGCGGGTGAAGCTGGCCCAGGCGCTGGTCCACGACCCCAGGCTGGTGCTGCTCGACGAGCCGACGAACGGGCTGGACCCCGTCGGCCGTGACGACATGCTCGAGCTGATCCGCCGGGTGCACACCGAGTTCGGCATCTCCGTGCTGGTCACCTCCCACCTGCTCGGTGAGCTTGAGCGCACCAGTGACCACATCGTCGTCATCGACGGCGGCTCCCTCCTGCGCTCCTCCTCGACCAGCGACTTCACCCAGGCCACCGCCTCGCTCACCGTCGAGGTCACCGAGCACGAGGACGAACTGGTGGCGAAGCTGACCGCCGCCGGGCTCAACGCGCACTCGGACGGCCGGCTGATCATGGTCGACATCGACGGGGACGAGACGTACGACGCGGTCCGCGACGCGGTCGCGGAGCTCGGCACGGGCCTGGTGCGCATGGAGCAGCACCGGCACCGCATCGCCGAGATCTTCCGGGGAGGGGACGACCATGACGCAGCTTGAGGGAAGGCCGCCGGCCGCCGACGTCATCCACGACATCGGGTACCGGCACTACGACGGCCCGCGCCTGGGCCGCGCCTACGCCCGCCAGTCGCTGTTCGCGCAGAGCCTGCGCGGTGCCTACGGGCTGGGCCGTTCGGCGAAGTCCAAGGTGCTGCCGATGATCCTCTTCGCCGTGATGTGCGGGCCCGCCGCCATCATGGTCGCGGTCGCGATCGGGACGAAGGCGACCAAGCTGCCGATCGAGTACACCCAGTACGCGATCATCATGCAGGCCGTGATCGGCCTCTACCTCGCGGCGCAGGCCCCGCAGGCGGTCTCGCTCGACCTGCGGTTCAAGACGACCCCGCTGTACTTCTCCCGCCCGATCGAGGCGGTCGACTACGTCGCGGCGAAGTTCGCGGCGCTGACCACGGCGCTGTTCATCCTCACCGGAACCCCGCTGCTGATCATGTACGTCGGCGCGCTGCTGGCCAAGTTCGACGTGAGCGACCAGAGCGCGGGCTTCGCCAAGGCCCTGCTGGCCGAGTTGCTGCTCTCCCTGCTCTTCGCGGGCATCGGCCTGGTCATCGCGGCGCTGACGCCGCGCCGGGGCTTCGGCGTCGCCGCGGTCATCGCGGTGTTCACGCTCTCGTACGGCGCGGTGACCAGCGTCCAGGGAGTGGCCTCGATCCACGGCAACGACGACGTGATCGGCTGGCTGGGCCTGTTCTCGCCGATCACGCTGATCGACGGCGCCCAGACCTGGTGGCTGGGCGCGTCCTCCAGCTTCGTCGACGGCGCGGGCCCGAAGAACGCGCTCGTCGGCACGGTCTACCTCCTCGCCCTCCTCGCCGTGATCGCCGGCTCCTTCGGCCTGCTGATGCGCCGCTACCGAAAGGCCGTACTGTCGTGACCACCCTGTCCATCGACCACGTGTCCCGCTGGTTCGGCAACGTCGTCGCCGTCAACGACGTGACGATGACGATCGGCCCCGGCGTCACCGGTCTGCTCGGCCCCAACGGCGCGGGCAAGTCCACCCTGATCAACATGATGGGCGGCTTCCTGGCCCCCTCGGCCGGCAGCGTCACCCTCGACGGCTCCACCGTCTGGCGCAACGAGCAGGTGTACCGGGCCATCGGCATCGTCCCCGAGCGGGAGGCGATGTACGACTTCCTGACGGCCCGCGAGTTCGTGGTCGCCAACGCCGAGCTGCACGGCCTGCCGGATCCGGGGGCGGCGGCGCAGCGCGCCCTGGCCACGGTCGAGATGGAGTTCGCCCAGGACCGCCCGGTCTCCACGTACAGCAAGGGCATGCGGCAGCGCGCGAAGATGGCCTCCGCCCTGGTGCACGACCCCTCGGTGCTGCTGCTGGACGAGCCCTTCAACGGCATGGACCCCCGCCAGCGGCTGCAGTTGATGGACCTGCTGCGGCGGATGGGCGCCGAGGGCCGCACGGTGCTGTTCTCCTCGCACATTCTGGAGGAGGTCGAGCAGCTGGCCAGCCACATCGAGGTGGTCGTCGCCGGCCGGCACGCCGCCTCCGGCGACTTCCGCAAGATCCGCCGGCTGATGACGGACCGGCCGCACCGCTACCTGGTGCGCTCCAGCGACGACCGGGCGCTCGCCGCCGCGCTGATCGCGGACGGCTCCACGGCCGCCATCGAGCTGGACTGGAAGGAGCGGGCGCTGCGGATCCAGGCGATCGACTTCGCCGGCTTCACCGAGCTGCTGCCGCGCGTCGCGCGGGAGCGGGGCATCCGGCTCTTCACGGTCTCGCCGTCCGACGAGTCCCTGGAGAGCGTCTTCTCCTACCTGGTCACGGCGTAGGCACACGGCTGTAAGGAGCTTCGATGTTCAATCCCACCGTGGCCAGGCTGACCTACCGGGGGCTGCTGGGCCGCCGCCGGGCCCTGGTCCTGTTCGCCCTGCCCGCGCTGCTGATCCTGATCTCCGTGGCGGTACGGGCGCTGGTCGGCGCCGACGACTCCATCGCGAGTTCGGTGCTGGGCGGTTTCGCGCTGGCGACGATGGTGCCGCTGGTCGGCGTGATCGCCGGGACCGGCGCCATCGGGCCGGAGATCGACGACGGCTCGATCATCTACCTGCTGGCCAAGCCGGTGCGGCGGCCGACGATCATCGTCACGAAGCTGCTGGTCGCCATCGGCGTCTCGGTGGTCTTCTCGGCGGTGCCGACCCTGATCGCCGGCTTCATCCTCAACGGGAACAGCCAGGGCGTCGCGGTCGCCTTCACCGCCGCGGCGGCGGCCGCCTCGGTCACGTACGCCTCGCTCTTCCTGCTGCTGGGGGTGGTGACCCGGCAGGCGGTCGTCTTCGGCCTGGTCTACGCCCTGATCTGGGAGTCGCTGATCGGCAGTCTGGTGCCGGGGGCGCGCACGCTGAGCGTGCAGCAGTGGGCCCTGGCGCTGGCGCAGAAGATCGCGGGTGAGGGGACGGTGAGCTCCGACGTGGGGCTGCCGCTCGCGGTGGTGCTGCTGATCGGTGTCACCCTGGCCGCCACCGCCTTCGCTGGGCAGCGGATGCGGTCGCTGACGCTGGCCGGCGAGGAGTGATCGTTCCGGCCTAGCCGTGGGCCGCCCGGGTGGTCTTCTGCCGCCCGGGCGGCCCTGCTCCCCTGACGTCCGTACATCGGATTGTCAGATTTGCGGCGTGATGTCCGAGACTCCGCTGCTCTTCGCCGTGGGACTGCTCCTGGCCGCCCTCGGCCTGCTCATCGCGCTGTTCAGCCCGGAGCTGGCCCACCGCATCGACGCGCTCGCCGGCCGGGCCGCCGCCCGCCTCCGGTTCCGGCTGTCCCGGCGCCGCCGGCGCCTCGTCCCACTCCCTCGTAAGTGGTCCACGTCACAGCCCTCCTTGAAAATTCAAGGGAATGCCGTTACGGTGAAAGAGGTTGAATCGTAAACCAAGACGTCCCCGAGGAGTTCACCATGGGCCTGTTCAGCCGCAAGAGCGACACCGCCGAGACCGCGACGACCACCGCCGTCGCCTCCGCCGACCTGGCGCACCTGACCGGTGACTACACCATCGACACGACTCACAGCGAGGTCGGTTTCTCCGTGCGCCACGCCATGGTCACCACCGTGCGCGGCCAGTTCACCGAGTACGAGGGCAAGCTGACCCTGGACGGCGCCAAGCCGGCCAACTCCTCCGCCGAGGTGACCATCAAGGTCGTCAGCATCGACACCAACCAGGCCCAGCGCGACGAGCACCTGCGCACCGGCGACTTCTTCGACGCGGCGACCTACCCGGAGATCCGCTTCCGCAGCACCTCCGCCGAGCAGGTCGACGACGAGACCTACCGCATGCACGGCGACCTGACCATCAAGGACACCACCAAGCCGGTCTCCATCGACTTCGTCTACAACGGCTCGGCCACCGACCCCTACGGCAACCTGCGCGTCGGTTTCGAGGGCTCCACGACGGTCAACCGCGGCGACTGGGGCCTCACCTACAACGCGGCCCTCGAGGGCGGCGGCGTCCTGATCAGCGACAAGGTCAAGCTGACCTTCGACATCTCCGCGATCAAGGCGGCCTGAACCTGCTGAAGTCCCCGCCCCCCTGCCGCACGATGGAGGGGATGGCAGCGGACGACACGGCGGATACCGCCGAAACCAGGCACTGCCGCGCCGCACTCCGCGGCGCGGCGGGCCGGGTCCTCCCCAGGATCCGCGCCTGGGTGCGCTCCACCCCCGGAACGCACACCTGGCTGCTGGTACTGGCCGTCACCAGCGGCGTTCTGGCGACGGTCTCACCGCATCTGCGGTACTTCCTCCTGCACCACAACAGCACCAATCTGGCGGAGCTGAGCTCCCACCCGGTGCGGGTGCTGATCGTCAGCGCGCTGTGGATCGAGTCCCCCCCGGCCTTCGCGCTGTACGTCCTCTTCTTCGAGACGGTCCACGCCCCCGCCGAGCGCCGGCTCGGCACGCGCCACTGGCTGGGCGTCGCCGCCCTGGCCCACGTCGGGGCGACCCTCCTCAGCGAGCAGGCCGTCTTCATGGGCATCCGCACCGACCTGCTGCCGCACTCGCTCGCCCACACCGTCGACATCGGCGTCAGCTACGGTCTGGCCGGCGTCATCGGTGTGCTCACCTATTTCGTACGGCCGCCCTGGCGACTGCCCTACCTGCTGGCGGTCGCGGGCTTCTTCGCGTATCCCCTGGTGATGCCGGGCCGCACCTACACCGACCTCGGGCACTTCACCGCCCTGCTGATCGGCCTCGCGTGCCGCGGGCTCACAGCCAGGGGAAGAGCCGCTCCAGGACCAGGGCGATCCCGTCCTCGCCGTTGGGCGCGGTGACCTCGTCGGCGGCGGCCTTCAGCAGCTCGTGGGCGTTGCCCATCGCGACGCCGTGCGCCGCCCACTCGAACATCGGCAGGTCGTTGGGCATGTCGCCGAAGGCGATGGTGTCCCCGGCGGCCAGCCCCAGCCGGCGCGCGGCCAGCGACAGGCCCCGGGCCTTGGACAGGCCCAGCGGCAGCAGCTCCACGATGCCCGTACCGGACATCACGGCGCTCACCAGTCCGCCGGCCGCCGCGGTGGCCGCCTCGGACAGCTCGTCGTCCCCCAGCCGCGGGTGCTGGACGTAGAGCTTGCTGATGGGCGACGCCCACAGCTCCTCCACGTCGTCCACCTCGCCGCCCACCGGCAGCTCGGAGTCGAAGAGCCGGTAGCCGGGGCCGAGCACGATGTCCCCGTCCAAGCCGTCGAGGGCCGCCGCGACGGCCAGCGGGCCGGTCGCCGCCTCGATCTTGGCCAGCGCCGCCCGGGCGGTCTGCCGGTCCAGGGTGACCGAGGTCAGCAGCCGCCGCTCGCCCGCGTGGTAGACCTGCGCCCCCTGCATGCAGACGGCCAGGCCCTCATAGCCGAGGTCGTCCAGGACGTGCACGGTACGGGCCACCGGGCGCCCGGTGACGACGATGTGCGCGGCACCCGCCGCGGTGGCCGCGGCGAGTGCCTTGCGGGAACGCTCGGAGACGGTGTGGTCGGGGCCGAGCAGCGTGCCGTCGAGATCCGTCGCGATCAGACGGTAGGGGAGCGGAGCGGTCACTTGGCGACCGGCTCCAGCACCTCACGACCGCCCAGGTACGGGCGCAGGACCTCGGGGACGCGGACCGAGCCGTCGGCCTGCTGGTGGTTCTCCAGGATGGCGACGATCGTGCGCGGGATGGCGCACAGCGTGCCGTTGAGCGTGGCCAGCGGCCGGGTGCCGTTCTCGTCCCGGAGCCGGACGGAGAGCCGGCGGGCCTGGAACTCGGTGGTGTTCGAGGTCGAGGTCAGCTCGCGGTACTTGCCCTGGGTGGGGATCCACGCCTCGCAGTCGAACTTCCGCGACGCCGAGGAGCCGAGGTCGCCGGAGGCGAGCTCGATCACCCGGTAGGGCAGTTCGAGGGAGGTCAGCCACTGCTTCTCCCACTCCAGCAGCCGCTCGTGCTCGGCCTCGGCGTCCTCGGGCCGGGTGAAGACGAACATCTCCACCTTGTCGAACTGGTGGACCCGGATGATGCCGCGGGTGTCCTTGCCGTACGAGCCCGCCTCGCGCCGGTAGCAGGGCGAGAAGCCGGCGTAGCGCAGCGGCAGCTTGGCGGCGTCGATGATCTCGTCCATGTGGTACGCGGCGAGCGGGACCTCGGAGGTGCCGACCAGGTACAGGCCGTCCTTCTCCAGGTAGTACACGTCGTCCTCGACCTGGCCCAGGTAGCCGGTGCCGGCCATGGCCTCCGGCTTGACCAGCGTCGGGGTCAGCACGGGGGTGAAGCCGGCCGCGGTGGCCTGCGCGACGGCCGCGTTGACCAGGGCCAGCTCCAGCAGCGCGCCGACGCCCGTCAGGTAGTAGAAGCGCGAGCCGGAGACCTTGGCGCCGCGGTCGACGTCGATGGCGCCGAGCAGATCACCGAGGTCGATGTGGTCCCTCGGCTCGAAGCCCTCGGCGGCGAAGTCGCGCGGGGCGCCGACGACCTCCCTGACGACGAAGTCCTCCTCGCCGCCGATGGGGGCGTCCGGGTGGACGATGTTGCCGAGCTGCAGCAGCAGGCGCTGCGCCTCCTCGGCGGCCTCGTGCTGCTCGGTGTCGGCGGCCTTGACGGCGGCCGAGAGCTCGCCGCCCTTCTTCAGCAGCTCGGCCTTCTCCTCGCCCTGGGCCCTGCCGATGAGCTTGCCCAGCGCCTTCTGCTCCGCGCGCAGCTCGTCGAAGCGGGTACTGGAGGACCTGCGCCGCTCGTCGGCGGAGAGCAGGGCGTCGACGAGCGCGACGTCCTCTCCACGGGCGCGCTGGGAGGCGCGCACACGGTCGGGGTCCTCACGAAGCAGGCGAAGGTCAATCACGGGGACAGGCTACCGGTGCGCCGGGTGTCGACGCGACAAGTTAAGTGCTTTATGGGAGGTTATGTCCGCTTCGAAAGGAGGGCGCGGGAAACGGGGCCCGGCCGATAATGGCGGGAAGGTAACCGTCAACCGAATTCTGCGCATCCCTCCGGGAGGGCATGTGGCCTGTGGACAAGGGCAGTTGGAGCAGGTCCGGAGCGGGGAGTTATCCACAGGGGGAAGGCTTCCCCCTCGCTTGTCCACAGCGGGTGTGGATGAGCTGTGGAAGATGGACTTGATCATTCCGTGGGGCGGCTGCCGGACCATGGATTCCCGGTCCAAACCCTCCTAACACTCACTTTCGAGTGAGAACTCTTCCCTCTATCGAGTTGTTCGAAGGTATTGGGATGACGAATGATGACCTGTAAGTCTGTGGGATCACTTGCTGCGAGTGTGCCGATTTGTCGATCTGGCGGCTCCTTGGGTGACTTGTTCTGTCGACTTATCCCCAGCCCTCGGAGAGGGCCTGTGGATAACGTGGTGGATAAGCGAAGGGCCCACCGGTTGTTCACCGACGGGCCCGGAAAAGCGCCGCGAGAGGTCTTCAGATCCGCCCGTCCAGAGCACGTCCCAGCCAGTCCGCCGCCGCCGTGAACTCCTCGTCCGTGGTGCCCTTGCGCTGCTGCGGCGGCACCTCGTCCGCCCGCGGGTACGAGCCGAGGAAGCGCACCTGCGGGCAGATCCGCTTCAGGCCCATCAGCGCCTCGCCGACCCGGCGCTCGGTGATGTGCCCCTCGCAGTCCACGGAGAAGCAGTACCGGCCGATCCCCTCACCGGTCGGCCGCGACTCGATGCGGATCAGGTTCACCCCGCGTACGGCGTACTCCTGCAGCAGCTCCAGCAGCGCGCCCGGGTGGTCGTCGCCCAGCCAGAACACCGCCGAGGTCTTGTCGGCGCCGGTCGGGGCGACCGGCCGGGCCGGGCGCCCGACCAGTACGAAGCGGGTCTCGGCGTTCGCCGCGTCGTGGATCTCGGTGACCAGCGGCTCCAGCCCGTACGTCGGTGCCGCGAACTCGCCCGCGAACGCGGCGTCGTAGCGGCCCTCCGCCACCAGGCGCGCGCCGTCGGCGTTCGACGCCGCCGACTCCCACGCGGCGTCCGGCAGGTGCGCCGACAGCCACTTGCGGACCTGCACCTGCGCCGCCGGATGGCCGGTGACCGTCTTGATGTCCCCCAGCCGCGTGCCCGGTCGCACCAGCAGCGCGAACGCGATGGGCAGCAGCACCTCGCGGTAGATCATCAGCGGGGTGCCGGCCGCCAGTTCGTCCAGGGTCGCGGTGATGCCGCCCTCCATCGAGTTCTCGATGGGGACCAGGGCGGCCGCGGCCTCCCCGCTGCGCACGGCGTCCAGCGCGGCCTGCACCGAGACCATCGGTACCAGCTCGCGCGTGGCGGCCTCCGGAAGCGTCCGGAGCGCGGCCTCGGTGAAGGTGCCCTCAGGGCCGAGATAGGTGTAGCGGCTCGCCGGCGACATGTCTGCCAGCCTAGAGCCTGTCGTCGGGCCCGCGCGGCGAGCCTCACGACTCCAGCAGCCGCTGCCCCACGTACTCGCCCGGCGCCGCACCGCCCGGCACCGCGAACAGCCCGGCGGCCTCGTGCCGCAGGAACCGCGACAGCCCGTCGCCCCGGTCGAGCTTGCGCTGCACCGGGACGAACCCCTTGAGCGGGTCGGACTGCCAGGCCACGAAGAGCAGCCCGGCGTCCGGCGTGCCGTCCTCCCGGTAGCCGTCGTGGTACGAGAAGCCGCGCCGCAGCATCGCCGCGCCGCCGTTGGACGCGGGGGCGGCGACGCGGACGTGCGCGTCGGCAGCGATGGCGAAGGCCCTGCCGTCCGGCCCGATCCTGTCCAGGTCGGGCTTGGTGGCCTCGGTGCCGCCGGACAGCGGGGCGCCGTCGGACTTGCGGCGTCCGATCACCTTCTCCTGGCGCTCCAGGGGCAGGTTGTCCCAGGAGTCCAGCAGCATGCGGATGCGCCGGACGACGGCGTACGAACCGCCCGCCATCCACTCCGGTGAGCCGGCGGCGGGGACGAAGACCCGCGCGTCGAAGTCGGGGTCGGAGAGCCTGGGGTTGTTGGAGCCGTCGATCTGGCCCATCAGGTTGCGGGCCGTGCGCGGCTCGGCGGTCGTGCCCGGGGTCCGGTTGAAGCCGTTCATCTGCCAGCGCAGCGAGGCCGTGCCCGCGGCCTCCTTCTGCAGGACGCGCAGGGCGTGGAAGGCGACCAGCGCGTCGTCGGAGCCGATCTGGATCCACAGGTCGCCGTCACTGCGCCCGCGGTCGAGCGCGTCGGAGGCGAAGTCCGGCAGCGGCGCGAGCGCCTCCGGCAGCCGGTCGGCCAGGCCCGCCTTGCCGAAGAGGGTGCGGCCGAAGCCGAAGGTGACGGTGAGCGAGGACGGCCCGGCGTCCAGGGCGATCTGGTTGTCGCCCGACGGCGCCCGGCCCTCGGCCATCGCCTCGGCCGCCGCGGACCAGCGGCGCAGCAGCGCCGCGGCGCCCTTGCGGCCCGCCCCCGCGGCCAGGTCGAAGGCGACCAGGTGGCCGCGGGCCTGCAGCGGGGTGGTGATGCCTGCCTGGTGGGTGCCGTGGAACGGGACGGCCGTGGCGCCGACCGAGGTCAGCGCGGTGGCCTCGTCACGCGTCGCGTGCGCGGCGACGGCACCCGAGGCGCCGCCGACGAGCAGTCCGGCGGCACCCGCCGCGCCCGCGGCGCCGAGCAGACGGCGCCGCGAGAGCTCCTGAGGACGGTCGTTCATGAGTCGATCTTCACTACCTTGGTGCGGGTGACCTGGTCGATGTCCGAGGTCCGTACGGTCACGGCGATCGTCCACTCCCCGGGGATCGGGATCTGGACGTTCTCGGCGCTCCAGTGGCCGGTGTCGATCTTCCCCAGCGTCACCGGGATGGGGCCGATCTTCTTCGACTTCAAGGTGAACGAGATCTGCACCTCGGGGACGTCGAAGGCCCGGCCGTCGGGGGCGGTGACCAGCAGGTGGAGCTCGTTCTCGGCGACGCCGCCCGGGTCGAGCGTCACCTCCGCCTCGCCCTTGCCACCGGGACCGCCGGTGTCGAACGGGATCTTCACGTCCAGCGGTTCGGGCACCTGGGTCACCGGCGCCGTCGCGCGCTGCGCCGCGCCCTCCTCGGCCGCCCGCCCCGGCTGGGTGCCGGTGAGCAGCGTGGTGACGGCGAGCACCACGACCGCGACCGCGACCTCCGCCAGCACGGACTTGCGCAGCCCGGTGCGCTCGGTGTCGGCGTCGCGCTCCTTGCGGGCGCGCTCCTTGGCCAGCGCGGCCTCCTGCCGGGCCAGCTGACCGTCGCGCTCGGACGAGCCGGAGCCCGCCCCGTCCCCGCCCTTGCGTCCCGCCGCGACCGGGTGGGCGACGGCGGCCTTGCCGCGGACGGCCGGCTCGCCGAGCTGCGCGGTCCAGCGGCGGGACAGCCAGGCCAGTTCCACCAGCAGGATGACCAGGCCGATCTTGACCAGCAGCAGCTGCCCGTACCCGGTGGACACCAGCGCCTCCCAGGAGCCGAGCTGGCGCCAGGACTGGTACACGCCGGTGGCGACCAGCGTCACCACGGCCCCGAAGGCGATCCGCGAGAAGCGCTGCACGGCGGCCCGCTCCACGCGCTGCCCGGTCCACAGCGCGACCAGCAGCGCGGCGAGGCCGCCCAGCCAGACGGCCATGGCCAGCAGGTGCACGATGTCGACCGGCATCGCCACCGACGCCTGGACGCCGACCGAGGCGTGCTCGGCCATCGCCCACGTCGCGGCCAGGCCGACGGCCACGACCGTGCCGCCGATGGCCAGGCCCCAGGCGAGGTCCTGGCGTTCGACCGGGTCCTCCCGCTTGGCCCAGCTGCCGAAGAGCACCGCGATGAACACCGCGCCCGCGGCGAGCAGCAGCAGCCGGGACAGCAGTGCCGCGCCGGGCCGGGTGTCCAGGACGTCCCGCATGCCGCCGAGGTCGAAGGCGTCGCCGAGCCCGCCTCCGCTCGCGTACGGGGCGCGCAGCATCAGCAGCGCTATCGTCGCGGCGACCATCGTGGCCCAGCCGGTGGCCACCAGCCGCCGCATCGAGCGCGTCCGCGCGCCGTCCGGCCAGCACACCCCGAGGAAGAACGCGGCGCCGACGAGCAGCGCGAAGCCGAGGTAGGACGCGTAGCGGGCGATGTCGTACAGGGTGCCGACCGTGCCGCCGCCCACCTCCTGGGTGGGCAGGGTGACCGTGGTCTCGGAGGGGGCGCCGATCGAGAAGATGAACGCGCCCGCCACCGGGTGGCTGTCGGCCGACACGACCTTCCACGCGACGGTGTACGTGCCCTTGCCGAGCCCCGGGCGCAGGGCCACGGCAGCGGTGGTGTTCCCCCTGCCCGCGTCGTTCGCCGCGCCGGTCTCGGCGCGCTCGCCGTCCGGGCCGAGGACGCGGATGGAGTCCTTCGACAGCAGCACACCCTCGGAGAAGGTGAGCCGCACCTGTGCCGGCGCGGTCTCGACGACGGATCCCTGTGCCGGGTCGGTGCCGACCAGCGCGGCGTGCGCCGAGGCCGGCCCGGCGGTGCCGAGCAGCAGGCCGAGTACGGCGAGCGGTACGGCCAGCAGGCGCAGTGCGGTTTTCGTCATCACCGTCATGGCGCTCTCCTCAGTCCCCCGGGCGGTAGCCCGCGGGCTTGACCGGGACCCGTACGTCGATGGTGCCCGCGTCGTCGAAGTGCAGCCGCAGCGAGACCTGCTCGCCGGCCACGGGCTTGTGCCCCAGGTCCATCAGCATCAGGTGGTTGCCGCCGAGCGCGAGCGTGAGCCGCCCGCCCGCCGGGACCGTGAAGGAGCTCACCTGGCGCATCCGGTTGTCCTGGGTGCTGTGCAGGGTGATGTCGCCGGACAGCTCGCTGGTGACCGAGGTCAGCCGGGCGTCCTCGCCACCGGTGTTCGTGACGGTGAAGTAGCCGGCCGCCATGTCCGCCAGCGCGGGCTGCGGGATGTAGGCGCTGCTCACCTTCAGCTCGGGGCCGCTGTCCGGCGAGGCGGAGCAGGCGGTGGCGCCGAACAGCACCAGGGCCGCCGCAGCGGGGATCCGCAGCAGGGGACGGGTCACGGCGTCCGCCCCTTGATGATCTTCGGCAGGTCGGCCGCGAACTGGTCCGAGGTCGTCCCCGACATGTACAGCGCGTGCGCCTTGTCGTCCTTCGGAGAGTACGCGATCACCTGGGCGCCGTGCGTCACGGTGATGCTGCCGTCCTTCTCCTTCACCGGCTTCTCCACGTCCACGCCGAGCGACCGCGCGCCGGCCTGGATCGTGGCGAAGTCACCGGTGAGGCCGACGAAGGACTTGTCCTGCGCGCCCAGCCACTCGCCGAGCCGCTGCGGGGTGTCGCGCTCGGGGTCGGTGGTGACGAAGACGACGACGAGCCTGTCCTGTTCCGCCTTGGTCAGCTTCGACTTGGCGATGGCGATGTCGCTCATCGTCGTCGGGCACACGTCCGGGCAGTGGGTGTAGCCGAAGAAGAGCAGGGTCGGCCGGCCCTCGGTCTGCTTGACCAGGTCGTACTTCTTGCCGTGCGTGTCCGTGAGGATCATGTCCGGCTTCTCGAAGGGCGTGTCGAGGACGGTCGCCGCCTTCGGGGTCGCCTCGAAGGACACGACGGGCTCGGGGCCCGACACGGCGGCGGTGCCGTCCGGGCCACCGCATGCGGCCAGGGCCAGTGCGAGGGCGGTGACGGCGGCGGCGGAGACCGCCGCCCTGAAGGTGGTACGCATCAGGGATTCCCCAGGAACTCGGTTGCGGCGCCGGGGCGGCCGCGGCACGTGCGCGACGGCCGCCCCGGCGATGGTGCGTCAGGCGGACGGGGTGCCCGTGCCGCGGCGGCGGCCGGCCAGTACGCCGAAGGCGACGCCGAGCACCCCCACCACGATGCCGACGACACCCAGCACGCGGGCCGTGGTGTCACCGGCGTCGTCCGACGCCGCCCGCTCGGAGTCGTCGTGCTCGCTCGCCGAGGCGGCCGCGGTGGCCTTGTCGTCGGCGGCGGAGGCGCCGTGGCTGTGGCCGTCGTCGGCCTCGTCGGAGAGCGTCAGCACGGGCGCCGGGTGCTCGGGCTCGGCCTGGCCCTCCTGCTGCTCCTCGATCCAGCGCACGACCTCCTTGTTGTCGTACGTCTGGAGCGTCTTGAAGACCAGCTGGCCGGCGTCGTCGGGCAGCGGGCCCAGGGAGACCGGGAACTGCTGGAACTCGCCCGGCTTGATCTGCCCGCCGCTCCAGGTGATCTTCGTGACGGCCTCGGTGATGTCGCCGTCGTCCGACTTCAGCGGGGTCTTGAGCTTGGTCTTGGCGACCTGCACGGTCCAGCCGGGCACCGGCTGGGTGGAGACCGAGGCGATCGGGTGGTCGGCCGGCAGGTTGACCTCGACCTTGATCGTCGTGGCCTTGTCGTCCTCGTTGGGGACCTTGAACGCGACCGTGCTGTAACCGCCCTTGGCGGCGGTGCCGGGCTGGACGCTCACGTGCGCGAAGGCGGGGACGGCGGTGGCGAGCAGGGCCGCCCCGGTGAGGGCGGCGAGGGCGGTGGCGCGGCGCATGACGGTGTTCATGATGCGAAGACTCCACTGTGACGGAGGAAGAGTGGCGGATGGCACGCGTGCGGCCCTCGCGACTCCGCCCTCATACGTCGGTGGAGCGGGTCGCGTTCAGGCCGCGGGGGCGCACGCGGGCGGGCCGCGCCTGGCCATGCTGTGCCGCAGCAGTACGGTGCGCGGCGCGCCGCCGGTGTCCCCGGCGTGGCGCGGGGCCGGCACGGCGGCGGGCGCCGCCGCGGTCCCGGTCAGCAGGACGCGTACGAGCGCGAGGGCGTGGCGCAGGGCGCCGCCCGACAGTTCCGCGAGCCCGCGGGCGGACAGCGCGAGCAGCCGCCACAGCGCGGCCTCGCCGCGGCGCAGCAGCCAGCCGGCGGTCACCGCGGCGAGCGCGTGCCCGAGCAGCATGGGAAGGCTGTAGGAGAGCAGCGTGCTCTCGGCGGCCGTAGGGGGCATTCCGGCCATGCCGGCCATTCCGCCCATGTGGCCCACCCCGGCCATGCCGTGCGCATGGGCGGAGAGCCGGGTCGCCTGTTCGTCGCAGAGCAGCCGCCCGGCGATCTCGGCGAGCCCGCCGCCGCGTCCGCAGACCCCGCCCGCGTTGAACAGCACGTGCAGCGCGAGTTGTCCGGCCGCGAGACCGGCCGCGATCGCCGGCATCGAGCGCTCCCGCCCGGCGAGCGGCGCGGCGACCGCGAAAACGGTCAGCCAGCCCACCACCAGCGTCCAGCCGGGCACCCCGTGCCCCGACACCAGCATGTGCGCGCCCGCGGACAGCACCACGCAGACCGCGGTGAACACCGCGGCCCGCAGCAGTCGCAGATCGGCGCCGGCGCGCACGGGAGAAGACATGACGGGCGTCATCCTCTCACCGCGCGCTCCTCTTGCGTACCGCGGGTCCCGTAGGGCGGCGGTCTGTGCTACGGCGCCCGGCGCCGTTCCTACACCCGCCTACGGAGCCGTCGCATCCGCCGTATGGCTGGCATCACGTCAACGCCACGCTTACCGACCGTGTTTCGGGGCAATACGTATCGGTATGTCGAGCCGCAGCCAGGAGGCTGAGCATGAGCATCTGGTGGTCCCTCCACTTGCGGCGCGAGGCTGCGAGCGTGCCGCTCGCCCGCCGGCTCCTGCTGGGGACGATGGAGACGGCCGGGGTCGACCCCGACATCTCCTACGACCTGTCCGTCGCCCTCACCGAGGCCTGTGCCAACGCCGTTGAGCACGCGGCCCACGGCGAGTACCGGGTCACCGCCCGCATCGAGGGCGACCGCTGCCGCATCGAGGTGGCGGACTCCGGACCGGGCTTCGCCCCGGATCTGCGCCGCACCCACCACTCCGTACGACCGCTGGCGAAGAAGGACCAGCACGCCGAGCACGGGCGCGGGCTGTTCCTGATCGAGGCGCTCGTGGACCATGTCCACTTCCACAACCGTCCCGGGCACGGGGCGGTGGTCAGCTTCGACAAGATCCTCAAGTGGCGGGACGACTCGCTGCTCAAGGTGGGCTAGCGCGGGGCACGGTCCACACGCCACGAAGGCCGGGACCGCGCGGAACTCCGCGCGACCCCGGCCTTCGTGGCGTGCGGCGGGGTCAGCCCTTGAGGCCGGCCATCCAGGCCTCGACCTCGTCGGATCGGCGCGGCAGGCCCGCGCTGAGGTTCCGGTTGCCGTCCTCGGTGACGAGGATGTCGTCCTCGATGCGGACGCCGATGCCGCGGTACTCCTCCGGCACGGTCAGGTCGTCGGCCTGGAAGTACAGGCCCGGCTCGACCGTGAGGACCACGCCCGGCTCCAGGGTGCCGTTGACGTAGGTCTCGGTGCGGGCGGCGGCGCAGTCGTGGACGTCCAGGCCCAGCATGTGGCCGGTGCCGTGGAGGGTCCAGCGGCGCTGGAGGCCGAGCTCCAGGACGCGGTCGACCGGGCCCTCCAACAGGCCCCACTCGACCAGCTTCTCCGTGAGGACGCGCTGGGCGGCGTCGTGGAAGTCGCGGTAGGCGGCGCCGGGGCGGACGGCGGCGATGCCGGCCTCCTGGGCCTCGTACACGGCGTCGTAGATCTTGCGCTGGATGTCGCTGTACGTGCCGTTGACCGGCAGCGTGCGCGTGACGTCGGCGGTGTAGAGGCTGTGGGTCTCCACACCGGCGTCGAGCAGCAGCAGGTCGCCGGAGCGGACCGGACCGTCGTTGCGGACCCAGTGCAGGGTGGTGGCGTGCGGGCCGGCGGCGCAGATGGAGCCGTAGCCGACGTCGTTGCCCTCGACGCGGGCGCGCAGGAAGAACGTTCCCTCGATGTAGCGCTCGGAGGTCGCCTCGGCCTTGTCCAGGACCCGGACGACGTCCTCGAAGCCGCGGACCGTGGAGTCGCAGGCGTTCTGCAGCTCGCCGATCTCCCACTCGTCCTTGACCAGCCGCAGCTCGGACAGGAACTCCTTCAGCTCGGCGTCGCGCTCCGCGGTGACCTTGTCGGTCAGCGCCGCCTCGATGCCCGCGTCGTAGCCGCGGACGACCCGGACCGGGCCGGTGGCCTCGCGCAACGCGTCGGCGACCTTGCGGACGTCGGCGCACGGCATGCCCAGCAGGAGCTCGCCCTCGGCCAGGCTGTGCCGGCGGCCGGTCCACAGCTCGCCCTGTCCGTCCAGCCAGAACTCGCCGTTCTCGCGGGAGGAGCGGGGCAGCAGGTAGGCGGTGGCGTCGTGGGATCCGTCACCGTTGGGCTCCAGGACCAGGACGGCGTCCTGCGTCTGGTCGCCGGTGAGGTGGACGTACTCGCTGGCGGCACGGAAGGGGTAGTCCGTGTCGTTGGCACGGGTGCGCAGGTTGCCGGCGGGGATCACCAGCCGCTCGCCCGGGAAACGGGCGGACAGCGCCGCGCGCCGCTTGGCGGCGTACGGAGCCTGCTCGATCGGCTGCAGATCGCGCAGCTCGGTGTCGGCCCAGCCGGATTTCATCACTTCGGTGAGCTCGTCGGAGACGGCCGGGTACAGGCCGTTCTTCCGCTGCTTGATGGGCTCGTCGCCTTCCGGGGTCTCTCCCCCAGCCTGGCGGCTGGGCGGTGCCCCCAGAGCGCGGTCCTCGGCCACGTCATGCCTCCTCGCTGTAGACCACCCCATCGTAAGTGGGTGCGCGGGGTGACCGGCCGCGGTCCCCGGAGGCGGTCAGTCGAAGCGGGCGGCGAGCAGGACGACGTCCTCGGTGCGGTGGGGGTCCTCCCGGTCGTCGGGGAGCATGGTGTGCAGGACGTGTTCGACCAGCTGCGCGGGGTCGTCCCGGGCGGTGCGCGGGGCGGAGGCCGCGGCGGCGTGCAGGCGGGCGAAGGCACGGTCGACGGGATCGCCGGTGCGGTGCAGCAGGCCGTCGGTGTAGAGCAGCAGGGTCTCCCCGGCCAGTGCCCGGAAGTCGACGCTGGGCGCCTCCCAGCAGCTGAGCATGCCCAGCGGCGCCGACAGCGAGGTCTCCACGTACTCGACCCGGTGACCGCCGACGACCAGCGGAGGGCAGTGCCCGGCGCCGGCGAGCACGATCTTGCGGGAGGCGGGCTCCACGTACGCGAACAGCGCGGTCGCCGACCGGGCGGGCTCGGTCAGCCGCAGCAGCAGCTCCAGGTCGGACAGGACGGCGACCGGGTCCTCGCCCTCCATCACCGCGTACGCCCGCAGGGAGGCGCGCAGCCGCCCCATCGCGGCGACCGCGCCCATGCCGCCGCCGCTGACCCCGCCGACCGACAGGCCCAGCGCGCCCTCGGGCAGCGGCAGGGCGTCGTACCAGTCGCCGCCGCCCCCGACGGCCGGGCGGTGCCGTACGGCCATGCGGACGCCGGGGACCCGGGGCAGCCGGGTCGGCAGCAGTTCCTCGCGGAGGGTGGCGACGGTGGCACGGCTGCGGTCCAGTTCGAGCAGCCGGGCCAGGTGCTCGGTGGCGTACCGGCAGTACAGGCCGATGAGGTGGCGCTGGCGCTCCACGGGCTCGGCCGGCTCGTCGTAGAACCACAGGGCCGAGCCCAGCCGGCCGGCGGACTCGCCGGACAGCCGAAGGGCGTAGCTGGCGCCGAAGCCGAGCCGGAGGGCGACCTCGCGATGGCGCTGGTCGAGGCCGGGCTCGTGGCGCAGGTCGGTGTGGATCTCCTCGGCGGGCACCGCCTCGGGGGCGGCGGGCAGCGGGACGGTCTCCAGCGTGCCGAGGTCGGCCGGGCCGAGACCGAGGCCTACGACGGTGGCCGGACCGAGCCGGTCGGCGGGGGAGACCGCGGCCAGACCGCGCCGGGCGCCGACCAAGGCGCCTCCGGCGCGCAGCAGTTCGCGCAGGGCGTCCTCGAGGGTCGCGGTCCTGGCCAGGCACTCGGTGAGCTCGTGCAGCGTGGTCAGGTCGGAGACCCAGGAGGCCAGTCTGTCCTGGACGGCGGTGAGTTGGCCGACCGGATCCAGCGTCCCGGAATGTGCGTTCGGGTCGTCCGGCTGGGATTGTTGTTCGACCGAGGGGGAGGAAGTGTGCGCCGGTGTCGGAATGGGTGAGTCGATTCCGGCCACTTTCGGTAGGCGCGCGGCGCTCATGGCCGCCGGCTTTCACGATCTTTGTCGTGCCGCGGCGGCGGCTCCACAGAGCAGCGCATTTCTGTCAATAGCATTGCAAACCCCCAAGCTCATGCTGCGCCGCTATCAATGGATTCCCTTCTACCGCCTACTCGTGGGTGTGTCCAGGATTGCCCAGGTGACAGGGCTGGTGTCGGCGAGTCCGGGTAGACGCATGACTATGGCCGAAAAAGGGCACCGCGTGCCACAATTAGTTGTCGACTGAAGGGGTTCGACAGCGCGTCATATCCGCCGTAGTGGGTACGTACCGGATGGGAGTTGGCGGCCTCAGGAACCCGGCGCCCCTGTCAGGGCGTCATAGACGGAGACGGCCGACCCTCCCCCCATGGCGGGGTGTTGCACAGCCAGCGGGACCGCACACAGCAGCAAACGCAAGCACACGCAGCAGTTCCCAGCACTCCGCAGGACGAACAAGCGCCAGTGTGCGCCACCCCCCGCCACGTTCCACGCTCGGCTCGAGACGTGATGCGCTGCCTCGTAAGCGGTGTGTTCCAGATTACGTTGTGTCATGGGCAGATCCCTGAGCGCTAACGGAAAGGAACGAGCGCAGATGCGCGAGATCCTCGGAAAGCGACGCAAGAGCAGTCCGGAGCTGCTGCGTGCGGCGCTCACCTGCGCCGAGCGGTGGCAGTGGCCCGTGGTCCCCGGAGCCGGTACGGACGCACGCGGCGGATGCGCCTGTCTGCGCCCCGACTGCCCGGTGCCGGGCGCCCATCCGCATGATCCGGGCCTCCTCGCGGCGACCCGCGATCCACGGATGGTCCGCTGGTGGTGGACGCAGCGGCCGGACCAGCCGCTCGTGCTCGCCACGGGCGACCGGGTATCGGCGGTGAGCCTGCCGTCCGTCGCCGGGGCGCGGGCGCTGGGCGTCTTCGGCAGGCAGGGGGTGCGCACCGGCCCGGTCGTGGCCACCCCCACGCGCTTCGCGGTGCTGGTGCGGCCCTACTCCCTGGAGGAACTGGGCGAGTTGCTCGACCGTCACGAATGGGTGCCGACCTCGCTGCGCTTTCACGGCCAGGGCGGCTATCTCGTCCTGCCGCCGTCACCGGTGGGGCCCGGCGGCACCGCGGGGGCGCGCTGGGTCCGTCCGCCGGTGGTGGACGAGGGCGACTCGTCGCCGTGGCTGCCCAGCGTCCGGGTGATCGTCGACACCCTCGTGCAGGCGGGGCGTACGGCCCCGGACGGCAGCCGGCTCTCGTACTGACACCGGCTCCCTTGCCGGAGCGCCGACGCATGTGACGGCTGCCGGTCCCCGGCGGCCGTCACTCGTTCGGGTTGGAGCGGGGGCCGCTGTCCGGCGAACGGGCAACGGCCCCCGTTCCATGTCCGTTTCTCCCGCTATGTTCTGCGCATGATGCGTGCGCCGAACCTGCGGATGACCGCCCTCGCCACGGTCGTGACGGTCGCCGCGCTGCTGCCCCTGACCGGCGCCACCGCGGGGCCCCTCGTGCCCTCCGTGCCCGCCGTGCCCGTGGACGTGACCGCGGCGGTCACCGAAGACGAGCTTTTGTCAAGCGATTCCAGTGTGTTCGACACCCTGCCGAAGCTGGCCGAATCCGAACGCCAGACCGCATCCTGCGGTCCCCAACTGACCTCCCCCGAAGGCCTGCGGGCGCAGACCTGCACCATCGGCGAGGACGGCGACACCTGGGCGCGCACCTACTACGACAACACCACGGGCCGGCCCCTGGACGGTGTGCTGACCCTCATGCGGCCCGACGGACGGACCGTGCAGGCGCGGTGCGTCATCGCCGCGAAGGGGCGGAGCGGGAGCTGCGAGACGCCGCGCGAACCGACGGTCGCGGGAGCGGCGGAGCCGTACATGGCGGTGGCGGAGATCGCCGAGAAGGGCGGGGAGCGCCCGCTGCTGCGCAGCGGGTCCGCGCATTGAAACGTCCGGTCGCTGGCGACGGGGGATGCACCAGCGACCGGACTGTTCAAACGGTAACAAGACTTCGCCCGTACGCAAATCCGGGGCACGGGTTCCGGCCCTGGTTCCACCTCCGGCCGGGGGTGGCTGTGACCAGGATCACCAACCGGCGATCATGGCCTGAACTGCGGCTACCGGCGCAGAAGACCGGTCAGCTGAGGGTGATCTGCCGGTTGGTGAAGCCGCTGCGCGCCCGGCGCTCGTCCGCCGTCAGCGGCGTCGTCCGCTCCAGCGCCTCGGCCAGCCGCTCGCCGAAGGCCGCCGCCGGCTTCTCGACCTCGTCCGCAGACACGCCCGCCGGCAGGTCCCACACCGGGACGACCAGCCCGTGCGCCCGGAACGAGCCGACCAGCCGGGTGCCCTCGCCCAGCGACGAGGCGCCCGCGGCGTGCAGCCGGGCGAGCGCGTCCAGCAACTGCTCCTCCGGGTGCGGCATCACCCAGCGCAGGTGGTTCTTCTCCGGGGTCTCGCACCAGTACGCCGCGTCCACCCCGGTCAGCCGGACCGTCGGGATCACGGCCGCGTTCGCCCGCTCCAGCGAGGCGGCGACCTCGCCGGTGGCCGACTCCGCGTTCTCCAGCCAGAATTCGAACCCGGTGTGCACCACCGGCTCGAACGCGGCGTCCAGGTCCAGCAGGTCCTGCAGCCGCGGGCCCTCGGGGGCCGGACGCCCCCCGGCCACCGGGTTGCCCGGCTCCGCATCGAGCGCGCGCAGCAGGGTGTCGGCGAGATCCCGGCTGATGTCCCCGGAGGCGGTGTCGTTCTGCAGCCCGAGCAGCACGGCGCCGGTGTCACGGCGCAGTCCCGGCCAGGCCATCGGCAGCACGGTCGCCAGCGTGACCGACGGCACGCCCTCCGGCAGCGGGTCCCTCAGCGTCAACCGGGCCGTGGCGGCGGGGACCAGCTCGCGCAGCGCCACCCAGTCGCACTCGTTGGGGAGCCCCTCGAACGGCCGCCGCACCAGCTCGGTCACCGCGTGCGCCGCCTCACGGCCGTGGCACGCCTTGTAGCGCCGCCCCGAGCCGCACGGGCAGGGCTCCCGGGCCCCGACGACAGGGATCTCCCCGTCGGCGATCTGCGGGCGGGCGGGGGCCTTCGTCTTCGTCGGGCGCTTCTTCGCCATGGCTCGATCTCTCCCGGTAACGGCGGTGTTCCGGCCGTGAGCCTAGCGCCACGCCGTCCGCGGTCAGGGGAGGTCGCGCCCGGGGAGGCCGGGCAACTGCGCCGCGGGGCCTACGGGAGGTCGTCGAAGGGGTCCGCGAAGTCGATCGGGATGTCGAGTTGGGGCGCGAGGTCGTCACGCCGCGCGTGACGGCTGCGCACCGCCAGCATCGCCCACACGGTGACCTCGCCGGGGGCGTCGCGCACACCCCAGCGCAGCGACAGGTTCCGTACGATGCCGAGCCCGCGGCCGCCGCGGGCGGTGAGTGAGGGACTGGCCGGAAGTGGGCGGGTCGGCCCGCCGCCGTCGGTGACCTCCACCGTCAGCAGCCCGTCCTCGTCGATCCGCCAGGCGGCCCTGATGCCGCTCTCGTTGGAGGACGGCGCGTCCTCGCCCAGCGGCCGGGCGTGCCGGCAGGAGTTGCTCAGCAACTCGGAGAGGATGAGCACGGCGTCGTCGACCACCGGTTCCGCGACCCCGTACGCACACAGTTCCTTGCGCAGCCTGCGCCGTGCCTCGGCCACGCCCCCCGGACCATGAGGCAGGGCCATGGTCGAGGACGTCGGCACCTCCTGGGCCACCACCAACGCCACCCCCGAGACCTCCTTCACCCCACGCCACGGGATGGATGCCCTGTCCTTCTGCGCCGGAAACCGGCCAACTGCGATCTCTTGGGGCACACACAACGATCGGACAGGTTCCGAACGCGCCGGTGCACACCGCCCGGGGAACGGGATCGTCCGTTTTCCCTTCAGCCGCGCCCGAGTTGGGCCAGCACCTGCTTGGGGCGGTCGGTGATGACCGCGTCGACGCCGAGCCGCGCGCAGAGTTCGACGTCCTCGGGTTCGTTGACCGTCCACACGTGCACCCGGCGCCCCGCGCGGTGCAGCCGCTCCACGTAGTCCGGGTGGGAGCGCAGGATGCGGATGCTCGGCCCGGCGATCCCCACCCCGGCCGGCAGCCGGCCGTCGCGGTGCCGGGGCAGCACGTACTGCATCAGGAGGACGGTCGGCAGATCGCGGGAGGCCAGCCGGATCCGGCGCAGCGAACGCGGGGAGAAGCTCATCACGCGGACCCGGGACGGCTCGCCCGGCTCGGGCCACAGCATCCCGAACCGGTCCAGCAGTTCCACCAGCCGCTCCTCGACCTGGCCCGCCCAGCGCGTGGGGTGCTTGGTCTCGATCGCCAACTCCACCCGGCGGCCGGTGTCCGCGACCAGTTCCAGCAGCCGCTCCAGGGTCAGCACACGGCTGAGCTCGTCGGGGTCGGCGTCGAAGCGGTCGGGGGCCTCGGCATCGGCTTCGAGGAGGGAACGGATCTCCTTGGACGGGGAGGCGCGGCGCCGGGTGCCGCCGGCCCGCGCTCCGCCGCCCTGCGCCTTCCAGCTGCCGAAGTCCAGGGTGCGCAGATCGGCCAGCTCCAGCGCGGAGACCGCGCCCCGCCCGTTGGAGGTGCGGTTCACCCGGCGGTCGTGGACGCAGACCAGGGTGCCGTCGGCGGTGAGGCGTACGTCGCACTCCAGGGCGTCCGCGCCGTCCTCGATCGCCTTGCGGTAAGCGGCGAGCGTGTGCTCCGGGGCGTCCTCCGACGCTCCCCGGTGCGCCACGACCTGGATCGCGCGGAGATCAGTCACCGGGCTATGGTGCCATCCGCCGGACCGGGAACGGCCGCTGCTTACGGCGGTCTGACACCCGGTGGGAAAAGCTGTGTCCATCCTGTCGGTCGTCGTACGTACCGTAGCCGTAGCCGTACGCACGGCACACAACGCATAATCCGAGGAGAACAGCCGTGAGCACCGAGAACGAGGTCGGCCCGGTTCCGGCGGCGCTGCCGACGCAGCCGCCCGCAGCCGCTGAGCCCACCGCTCCCGCTGCGCCTCCCGCGCCTCCGGCTGCGCCGCCGGCCGCTTCCCCGGCCCAGGCGGCTCCGGCGGCGCCTCCGGCGCCCGTGTCTCCCACGCCCGCCGCGGCCGCGCCGCCGGCCGGTCCTCCCGCCGCGCCCCAGCCCGCTCCTCAGGCCACCCCCGCGGCGCCTCCGGCCGACGCGCCCACCGCGCCCCAGGCCGCCGTGCCCCAGGCCACCCCGGTCCATCCGGCCGGCCCCGCGGCGCCTCAGGCCGACCCGCAGACCGCGCCCCTGCCGCCGGTCGCGGCGCCGCCCACCCAGCCGTACGGCGGTCCCGCGGGGCCCTCGGGCCCCATGGGTCCCTCCGGCCCCGTCGGCCCCGTCTGGGGGACCCCCGTGCCCGCCGCCCCCGCGCCCAAGAAGCGCGGCAACGGCGGCCTGGTCGCCGCCGTCCTGGTCGCCGCGCTCGTCGCGGGCGGCATCGGCGGCGGCGTCGGCTTCTGGGCCGCCGACCGCAACGACAGCGCCGCCTCCACCACCGTCTCCTCGGCCGGCAACCCCAAGGACCTCAGCCGCGCCGCCGACTCGGTCGCGGGCATCGCCAAGCAGGCCCTCCCCAGCGTCGTCACGATCGAGGCCTCCGGCCGCCAGGAGAGCGGCACCGGCACCGGCTTCGTCTACGACAAGGAAGGCCACATCCTCACCAACAACCACGTCGTCGCCCCCGCCGCCGACGGCGGCAAGCTCACCGCGACGTTCTCCGACGGCAAGAAGTACGAGGCCGAGGTCGTCGGTCGCGCCCAGGGCTATGACGTCGCCGTCATCAAGCTCAAGGGGGTCACCCCCGACAAGCTCACCCCGCTCGCGCTGGGCGACTCCGACAAGGTCGCCGTCGGCGACTCCACCATCGCCATCGGCGCCCCCTTCGGTCTTTCCGGAACCGTCACCACCGGCATCGTCAGCGCGCTGCACCGTCCCATCGCCTCCAGCGACGGCGCGGGCTCCAACGCCTCCTACATGAGCGCCATACAGACCGATGCCTCGATCAACCCCGGCAACTCCGGAGGCCCCCTGCTCAACTCCGAGGGAGCCGTCATCGGCATCAACTCGGCCATCCAGTCCACCGGCGGCAACGACGGCACCTCCCAGTCGGGCAGCGTCGGCCTGGGCTTCGCCATCCCCATCGACCAGGCCCGCCGGGTCGCCGAGGGCCTGATCAAGACCGGCCAGCCCATCTACGCCGTCATCGGCGTCCACGTCGACTCCAGCTACAGCGGCGAGGGCGCCAAGATCGCCACCGGGGCCGACGCGGTCACCTCCGGCGGCCCCGCCGACGCGGCGGGCCTGCGCTCCGGCGACGTCATCACCAAGTTCGACGACACCGTGGTCGACTCCAGCCCCACCCTCATCGGCGAGATCTGGCAGCACGAGCCGGGCGAGAAGGTCACCCTCACGTACATCCGTGACGGCCAGACCCACACCGCCACCCTCACGCTCGGCGAACGCAAGGGCGACAGCAGCAGCTGAGCCGACCCGTTAGGCTGTCCCCGCGCCGCCCCGGCCCGGCAACCCGGAACGGCGGCGCGGGGAGAGTTGCCCGAGCGGCCTAAGGGAACGGTCTTGAAAACCGTCGTGGCAGCGATGTCACCGTGGGTTCAAATCCCACACTCTCCGCAATGGCAGCAAAGGCAATGGTCAGAAGGGGTGCCCTAGACACGGGGGCACCTCTTCTGACGTTCACCCTGTCTCACCGTGGATCGGCCATATCCCGGTTTCGACCAGGGCGTATGGCCAACCCGCGGCCAGGATTCACGGCGTCGGACGGTCGTCCCGGTCCTGCTCTGCGAACCCCTTGTCGATCAGCTCGTTCATGCGCTCTTCCTCGCCGTCCAGCACCTTCGCGTCGTAGCGCTGGAGTACGGCGATGCTCTGTCCGGCCCGGCGTGCCGTCTCGGCAAGGCTGACGCCGGAGCGCAGCCAGAAGGACACGCACGCGTGCCGCAGGCCGTACGGGATGAGTGCGAGCGGTGACGCCACCTGAGCTGGTGTGAGGGCGCGCGTGCGTGGCTCTTTCCATACGTATTCCTGTGACCGGACGGGCCCACCTCGGGCGGCGCGGAACATTCGGCCATCGTCGCCCGTGCCGAACTGCTCGATATGCCGGCGCAGCAGTGCGACCAGGACGGGCGGGATTGGCACGCCGGGAGCGGTGCTTGAGTCCGCGTCCCTCGTACGGCTTCCCGTCTGCACTGTTCGGCGCTGAGCACAGAGACTTCCCGGAGTGAATTGGTAGATCGCCTCTCGCAGCGCTCTGACCTGTGGCGGAGTCTGTCAGAGGGTGTCAGCGGCACAGAGTGTGCCGGAGGTGTGTCGGACGCCCCCGCGAAGCCCGCTTCGCGAGGTCGGTGGGTTCGCCTCAGGTACGAGCCGATCGGGGCCCGGATGTGCGGGGGAGGTCTTGTTCGGCCCAGACGACCTTGCCGCCCGGTATCGAGCGGGAGCCCCACCTGCGGGACAGCTTGGTGACGAGGAAGAGGCCGCGGCCGTTCTCGTCCGTGGTGCGTGCGCGACGCGGGCGCGGGATGCAGGAATCGGTGTCGGACACTTCGCAGGTCAGGACTTGGTGTCGGATGAGCCGCAGCCCGATCTGTCCGCTGCCGTGGCGGATGGCGTTGGTGACGAGTTCGCTGACGATCAGTTTCGTGGCGTCTTCAAGACCTTCCAGGCCCCATTCCGTCAGTTGACGGGCTGCAAGGTTGCGGGCGCTGCAGACGGCCGCCTGGTCACTGGGCAGTGTCCAGGAGGCTATCCGGCTCGGGCTGAGGGAGCGGGCGCGGACGAGGAGAAGCGTGATGTCGTCGCACGGCGCGTGGTCCGGAAGGGTTCGTGTTGCGGTGTCGCAGAGTTCTTCCAGGGAGCGGTCCGGTTGTGCGAGGGCGCCGCCCAGGCGGTGCATTCCCTCTTCGATGTCGTGGCTGCGGGTCTCGATCAGGCCGTCGGTGTACAGGGCCAGGAGGCTTCCCTCGGGCAGTTCCATCTCCACGGCCTCGAAGGGGTCCCCCAGCCCGATGCCCAAGGGAGATCCGCTGGGCAGGTCGGGGAAGGTGACCCGGCCCAGGGGGTCGACGACCGCGGGCGGTGGGTGCCCGGCCGCTGCCATGGTGCACCGGCGGGTGGCCGGGTCGTAGATCGCGTACAGGCAGGTGGCGCCCGTCACCGCCGGGATCTGGTCCGGGAGATCGCAGTCTTCCTCGCCCAGTCGCTGGACCGTGTCGTCGAGGTGGGTCAGCAGTTCGTCGGGGGGCAACTCCATGTCGGCGAGGGTGTGGACCGCGGTGCGGAGCCTGCCCATGGTCGCGGCCGCGTGGAGGCCGTGCCCGACCACGTCGCCGACGACGAGCGCCACCCGCGCGCCGGACAGCGGGATCACATCGAACCAGTCGCCACCGACACCGTGGTTCACGTCCGCGGGCAGGTAGCGCGAGGCCACCTCGACCGCCGTGCCGCCCGTCAAATGGCGGGGCAGCAGATGGCGTTGCAGCGCGAGGGCTGCGGTGTTTTTGCAAGCGTACTGGCGGGCGTTGTCCAACGCCTGCGCGGCGCGGTCGACGAGTTCTTCGGCCAGGAGGAGATCGGCCTCATGGAACGGCACCGGGTCCTCGGTGCGGAAGAACACCGCCACGCCCAGCACGGCGCGCTGCGTGCGGATGGGTACGACCATCAGGGAGTGCATGCCGTTCTCGTGGATTTTCTGAGCCCGTGAAGGGTCCTGGTCGATCCATGTGCCCGCAGCCCTGTCCAGGATCGGCTCCAGGTGGGACCTCCCGGTGTGCAGGATGTCGGTGAGGGGTGAGGCGGGCGGCCTGAGGACTGGCTCACCGCGCTTCCATGGGGATTCTGGGACTCCTGGGTGGATCGAGGCCAGACCGGCACGTCGGAAAGCGGGGAGGCGCCCGCCTATCGAGCCTATGTGGAGCGGGGGCCCCTCGCCGAACGGGACCGACTGCTCCAGGTCCACGGCGACGTAGTCGGCGAGCAGAGGCACGGCAAGGTCGGCCAGTTCCTGGCTGGCCTGCATCACATCCAGGGTGCTGCCGAGACGTGCACTGGCCTGGCTGAGGACGGCGAGGCGCTCACGCGCCTGCCGGCTCGCGGTGACGTCGGCGCTGATGACGCACACCCCCAGCGATTCGCCGTCGGCGCCCTGGAGACACTGGAACGAAGCCGCGAACTGGTGCTCCGGGCCCTGGCTCGTCGGCAGCCACGTCCGGTACTCGTGGACCTTGGTCGCACCGTTTTGGAGGACCTGTCGCATCACCGCCTCGACTGTTTCGGCATTGGCACCGGGCAGTACCTCGGTGAATCGACGTCCGAGCCGTCGGGCACGCGGAAGGCCGTCGTGGCTCTCGGCAACGTCGTTCACGTAGGTGCACCGCAGCCGCCGGTCACGAATGCCGACACCGATCGGCGCGCGGGCGAGGAGGGGCCCCCGCACCGATCCGTCTATCCCGTCCCCGGCCTGCGGGACGGTGTCGGTCACGGACGCGAGCCATCGCGCTGTTCCGTCCTGACCTCGCAACATCGTGATCCGCAGGTTGACGTCGAGTACACGGCCGTCCCGGTGGCGCACCGCCGTCGCGCCCGACCAGCCGTTTTCGGCACGGCACTGCTCGACGAACGCTGATGTCGTCGTCGCTTCGCCGAAGGATGGCAGCACGAGTGCGGCGGACCGGCCCACGACCTGCCCGGCGGAGAATCCGACGAGCCGTTCGGCGATGTGTGTCCATGCGGCGACCGTCCCCTGCTCGTCGAACAGCGCGATTGCCGTGTCGGATATATCAGACGCGTTAACTTGCTTACCGAGTGTCACTGTGTCGAGGCTGGTCGTGGTCATCGAGTGCTGTCCTCGGGAGTCTGGGAGGGTCGGTGACACAGGGCTCGAACGATGTGCCCCTTTTGCGTCTGATGACCGAGTAAGGGCCGGCCTTGTGACAGCCCTGTGACTGATACTGCTCCCGTCATTCAGGCCGTCGTCGAGCTGCGGGCCGGATGGAGCTCAATGCCGGGGAGTAGCTCGATCGAGTGGCTGGTGCCGCGCGGGCTTGGCCCGGCCTGGCCATGTCCTCAGAGTCGAACATGTGAACGAATGGCGTGATGCGGTGGAGATGACGCCCCGGGAGCCGCCGCCGGCGTTCACCGAGTCCTTGCCAGACCACCGCCGCCAGCGTGTGGCGCTCCAGATCGACGGCCGCCGCCACCGCGCCTCGGTGGCCGAGCGCCGTGAGTACGCCGACGGCCGCGTCGCGGTTCACCTGACGCTGTGGCCCGCGCTGCGGGATGGCCGTCGGCGGGCCTGGTTCTGGTGGGACCCGGAGGTCTTCGAGGCCGCGCATCCTTCACCGCGGTGAGCCCGGTAGCGCAGCAACTCTTGGACGGCGACGCGGTCCGCATCCGGCGTCGCGAAGTCCCTCCGGACCAGATCCCGAAGTGCGAGGGCTTCGAGCCGGGGCAGCAGCCGCGCGTCGAGGTCCGCGTCGGTGGCCAGTGGCACCAGGGCCACGTCTGGCACAAGATCCGGTACCGGGACGGTCGTCAGGCGGTACAGGTGAAGGTGACGTTCCCGGAGGGCGACGGCTGGCCGGTGTCGTACTGGCGCACGTACTGGTGGGACCCAGAAGCCATCCGACAAGAAAAAAATCAAAAGCTGGGGAGGATTACGCCGGGAAGAGCCCTCGAAGGCGCATGCGTAATGCCTGCAGCGAGCTCGAGGGTGTTACTACCTTGCGCAACCGAGAACGTTCCCATATGGCAGACAAGGGATATTTCTGCGTTATTGGAGACACGCTTATGTGGCGACACGAGCTCCCGAGGGTGCGGGGCGCGCAATCACATGCTCTGACCATCTTGTGTAAAGCCGCAAGCGGAAACTTCAAGCAAGCTTCCCCCGGAAGCTCCCCAGCACATTCCTAGTGTGCGATGGCACCTGGCGGTCTCACGAGGAGCCGCCAGGTGGGACCGGGCCGGTGTGGCGCCCGGAGGGGCGGGCTACTCCACGAAGTACGAGTCGTGCTCGTCGAGGAACCTGGCTCGCTCCTCATCCGTGGCATGGGCCAACTGCGACAGTCCCTCGAAGTACTTCTCGCGCGGTGCGCCCGGTGCGAAGAGCAGCAGCATTTGAGCCGGCGCGTCGGAGTCGTTGCGGTAGGCGTGAAGTCCACCCTGCGGCACGTGCAAGAAGTCGCCCTTCTGCGCGTCGACCCACTCCTCGCCGTTGAAAAGGCGAACGGTTCCGTCGAGGATGAAGAACGACTCCGAGATGGACCGATGGAAATGCGTCTTGGGGCCGCCTGCCTTCGGACTCATCTCGACTCGGTAGAGTCCGAACTCGCCTCGTGTGGTGGCCGTGGTCGCCAGATAATGAATGGCGTCCTTGCCGGCCTCGCCGAGATTGGGTCCGGTGCTCTCCGGCCGGAAATTCGCGCTGATCTCGCCGCCATCTCCGAAATACACCTGCTTCGGGTACGACATATACACCATTCCCTACGTATGCTTGATGCAACGATGCATTGAGGGGGGCGTATGCAGGTCACCCCTCACGAAGTAGACCGGGTATGACCACCGTGTGTGACACATCGCATCACCGCAGTTCCAGGATCTCACGCGCGAGCCGCTGGTGCCGCTGTGAGGCGGTCGTCGCCGGCACCTGTCACAAATATGCTGTGTCCCCGGCCCTACCTATGCAGTAGTCATCCAAGCCAATACTTCGGCCGCGACTTCGAGCACCAGTTGGCCGCACCGGGTGGCGTGATCGCCCGTGTCACGGAGCGCATCCTCGCCCTGACCGCCGCGATCTGGCACAACGACCACACCGGCCAGCGCGTCCTTCGCTCACTGACCGCCTACGACCACTAACCGCAGACCCCTTGGAATTGATCAGCTAGGGTCCGTTGAGCCGTCGGATTGCTGCTGAGGGCCAGACTGGAGCCGCACGTCCCGGAACGCGACGCACGCGGACAGTTGGAAAGCGTGCTGGGAGCTGGCCCGCGGGGTACGCCAACGAGGTCGCCGGTTCGGCCCCGGCCCTGGCCACCAGTGCTGACCAGCACAAAGCCCCGGGCGAGTGAGCTCGCACGGGGCTTTTCCGTGCCCGGTTGACCGCAGTCTGACGGCGGCCGACCCGCAGAGCAGGTCACAGAACCCTGGGCCTGTCCCGCCGGATCCTGGCGGGCCCAGCTGTGGGAAGGCGGACTGTCAGGGTCTCCCGCAGCCGGGCGCCGGGTGGTTCAGCGGGTGATCATGACGGCGTCGAGATGTACGGTGGACCGGCCGGAGGCGCTGCCGGGAAGGACGCGCAGCTGGACCTTGTGCGTCTTGATCGTGGAACCGAGCGTGCAGGTGAAGACGACCTGTCGGTAGGCGGTCTTGGCTGCGTAGGTGTTCACCGTGCCCACGGTCGTGCCGTCCACGACGACCGCGAAGCGGCCGCCGTCGGCCTTCCGGGTCGCCACGATACGCAGCTGGGTGCCGTCGGCCGAGAAGGAGACGTAGGCGCCCGTGGTCGCGGAGGTGCGCTCGGTTCCAGCCCAGGCAGAGGCTGCCGTGACCGACTTCCATGTGCCCTTGTAGAGCAGTGCCGACGAGCGGTCGTCGACCGGGATGCCACTAAGTGCCGCCGGGCTCCACGGGCCGGTCTGACCGGCGTCGTCGTGGGCGCGGACGTAGAAGCGGTAGGTCAGACCGGCTACCGGCTTGACCGGGCTGCCGGACTTGCCGAAGACCGCCGACGTCGTGGTCGTGCCGGTGCGCCAGGTCTGCAGCGGCCCCAGCTTCCACACCCCCGTGGTGCTGCGGGTGGCGACCTTCCAGGCGACGTCGTAGGACTTCACACCAGGAGTCGTCGCCGACCAGGTGACCGGAACCTGCGCGGTCGTCGAAGCGGTAGCGGCCACGGTCGGCGCCTTGACCGACGCGGTGGGAACCTTCCGGCGCAGCACCACGCTGCCGGTGACCGCGGTAGCCGGAACGCTGGTCACCGTGTCCTTGGCCGTCAGCGTCCAGGTGTAAGAGCCCTCGGCCGCCTTGGCGCCCGAGTCGGTGGTGCCGGTCCAGACCGGCTTCACCAGACCGTCCGACGCCGTCCCGCTCAGGGAACGCACCAGCGTGGTGCCGGCTTTCAGGGTGAGCGTCCACGTGACCGGCCGGTTGTACCACCATGCCGGGTTCCAGGTGTCGGCCGAGCCGTCGCCATTGGGGCTGAAGCCGGTCGGGGCGGAAGTACTGCTGCGGGTCGGCGCGCCTGCCCACACCACGTGGGTGACCCCGTCGGTGCTCATCCAGGCAGCCCACGGCGCATCGCGGTCCACCGCCCACCGGTCGGCGGAGACACTGGTGGGTCGGTCCGGCAGGACGAACAGGGGACGGGCCGTGGCTCCCGCCACTCCCAGGACCTGCGCGCTCAGCGTGGGCTGGATGACACTGTCGGTCCTGCCGAAGGTGTACAAGACGTTCGTGCCCAGGATCGGGTCCTGCACCGATGCGTCCACGCTCATGCGGAACGTACTTCCGGCCTTGAGCAGGAGACTGCTGGTGAAGGGAGCCCCGCAGGGCGTCGCCAGGATCCAGGAGCCCCGTACCTGCAGGTCACCGGGTTGACAGTTAACCGTGGCGACAGTGCTCACCGTGCCGGTGGCCAGGTCGGTGCGCCGGATGGACCACCCGGAGCCATTGGCGGTGGAGGCGGAGGTGTAGAGGGCGCCTCCGTCAAGGGCGGAGCCGCCCGGCACATGCCTGCTCGCACCGCTGCTGACGGTCTGCAGCAGAGGTCCGGCGCTGGAGGCCGGGTCGCTGGACAGAACGTACTGGCCGTCGAAGGCCACCACCCGGGCGTCTGCGGTGTGCGGGAGGGCGACACCGACCCGCTTGCCGTCCTGGTAGACCTCGTAGCCACTGTCCTGATCGGTCAGGACCCGGCCGCCTGCGGCGGCCAGCGTGGAGTGCACGAGCCCGGAGGAGTAGGCCAGCACCCGCGACGGGCTGCCCGCCGAGGCGCCGGCCGCACCCACCGAGAGGTCGCTGGCGAGCAGCACGCCGTCCCGTCGGGAGGAGTCGTCGCTGGTGTAGAGGGTGCCGCCGGAGAGCGCCATGGCATCCAGCCGGGCCGGACCGGCAGGGATCGTGGTGGCATCGCCCGCGGCCGTGGACACCCGTCCGGCGACGAGAGTCTGGATCCGGGCGTCGGTGTCCGGCCGATAGAGCGACACCCGCATCCGGCCGTCGTCGCCCACCGAGATGGAGGTGAAGGTCCCGCCGAGATCTGCGGCCGGCGTGGAGCCGTCCCGGGACATGGCGAACAGTTCGTTGCCGCCGTCCGTCGGGCTCCAGCTGTACCAGGCGAGGGTGTCGTCGCTGATCCAGCGGACTCCGTCGACCGGCAGGGTGACGGTGGACGGGCCGTCGTCCGGCGCTGACCGCTGCCACTCCGTCAGGACAGCGCCGTCGACGAACCCCACCCGGCTGGGGGTGAACTCCAGGCCCTGCGGCAGCACCTGGGACGCGGGCTGGTCGACGGTGACCACGGCGGAGGATGCGAAGTCGACATACACCACGACGTACTGCCAGCTGGCGTTCTTCCTCAGCACCAGGGCGCCGTTCGCATCCGAGGCGAGGACCTCGTACTGCGAGTCGTCGGAGAGCAGCGTCCGGTCCTCGTTGCCAGGGGTACGCAGCAGCAGGCGTGCGCGATAGGCCGAGTCCTGCAGGTAGTTCTGCTCGACGAGAATGCCGTCACCGGCCTGCCCGCGGTAGTGCTCGGTGCCTTCCCCGAACCGGTCGTAGTCGACGGAGAGCGTGCTTTCGGCTCCGGAGTCCAGATGGCGGAGCGTGACGTGGTCGGCCAGGGCGCCATTGGGGTTTGTCGAGGTGGCGACAGCCACCACGCCGTTCTGCACGGACACCGGGGCGACCTGCACGGTGTCGGCGGTGTCGGCGAGCGGCCCGAGATCCTGGGGGGTGCCTCCCCGCGTCGCGAGCCAACCGTGGGGCCGGGCGTCGGCAGAGGTCTGCTGGCTCCAGACCACCACCTGCCCGGAACCGGATATCTGGTCCGCCGACGGCACGGAGCTCGGCCGGGCGGGCAGAGATGTCGCCACGTTCGTCACAGTCGCCGCTGCGGCTGTGGCGGGCGCCAGGGCGACGGCCTGCGGCAGCAGCAGTGCTCCGGTGACGGCCGCGATGGCGAGCTGATGACACTTGCGCGATGGCATAGCGCCGGGGTTCCTTTCGAACGTGAGAGGCGCGCATCATCGCACGCGTCCCAATCGCGTCCACCAGCAGGGATCCGTTGGTCCAGTACGCCAACAGCCGCGCACGTCGGTGGTGCCTCAAGTACTGCAGTGCCACGCCAGAGCCCTGTGCCTGGCCGCACTAGCGCAGAACCCAGCACAACAGGGCGGGGCTCTCTCGGCTGCCGAGCCTGTGCCTGTCTCCCCCGCTCCGTCCTGCACCGCTCGTTGTCCTGGTCTTTGTCCAGTGCGCCAACGGTCGCCACCATTCGCCTCCGTAGTGCGCGCCCCGTTTGAGCCGTGACGCGAACCATCTGCGAACGCCGCCGACCGGGGTGGCGGACAGTTCGAAATCGTGTGTGGGAGAGGACAGCCGGCAGCTGTCTGAAGCGAGGGTCTCCAGGAGTACTGCGGCCAACCCGCGGCCGGGCAGTCACGCCTGGAGACCTCTTGGTCGTCGCCGCCACAGGTCAGAGGGCTATTCGGTCGTGGAAGCGTGCGGTCTTGAAAACCGTCGTGGCAGCGATGTCACCGTGGGTTCAAATCCCACACTCTCCGCAATGGCCCGCAAAGGCAGAGGCCGGAGGGGCGCCCTGGACACGGGGGCACCCGCTCCGGCGTTCCGTCCCGCGCACCGCGTCCCGGCGGCACCAAGGTGCCGCCGGGGCGTACGGCCCCACCACGGTCACGCCGCGGTGGCGTTCCTACTGCGGCGCCTGCTTTCTCTCGGTGTAGTACGCGTACGCGAACTCCCCGTGGAGGGAACCGGAGACGTCCGCCGTGAAGCCGACGGACCCGGTCGCGGGGATGTCCACGCTCCGCTGGCGGACGGCGTTTCCGCAGGTGTACGTCCCGCGCAGGCGCGGGAGGGGTTTCCCGTCGACCGTGATGTCCACCAGGGCCCGGGACTTGCCGGTGCAGGTGAACGCGAACGTCACGCTCAGCACACCCTCGGGCGCGCCGGCCAGTGTGTTGCCGAGCTGGGGTGCCGGCCGGCCGCGTCCGCGGGAGATGACCTCCCGGCCGGTGAACGCCCGGTCGAGGACGGCTTCGGCACCGGATCCGTCCTCGCGCGGGACTTCGTGCGCGGCGGAGCGACTCGCGCCGGGGACCGCATGCGGGGAGGCGGACGGGCCGCCGGGGTCGCACGCGGTCGCGAGCATCGTCGCGGCCAGTGCGCAGAGCAGCAGCGAGGCGCGCCCCGTGCGGACGGCGGAGTTCACGACGCCACGCGTCCGATGGAGATGTCTCCCTTGCGCGGTGTGCTGATGACGATCGTCTTCGTCCTCAGGTTGCAGGGCGGCGCCACCCAGGGCTTCACCGCGGTGAGGTTCCAGCCGGCCTGGCCCAGGACGGCGCGGTAGCCCTTGCCGGTCGTGTTCGTGTCGGTGACCGTCTGCGTCCCGGTCCAGGTCCACGAGTTGCTGATCTTGGTGTCGACCTCCACCTTCGCCTTGTCGACGATGATCGACGCCTCGGCCTCGTATCCGACACCGATGTCCCAGGTGGAGGTGTGACTTCCGGTGATCGTCCAGCCGACCGTCTGCCGCGCCGGCAGCCAGGTCGACTGGGGGTGACCCCGGTCCGGCATGAAGTACGGCCTGCCGGTGACCTTGTACGTGGGGCGGTCGTTCACCTCCGGACAGGCGCTCGGCGTCGAACCGCCCCCTTCCTTGGCGGGCTTGTCGCTCTCGATGGCGAAGGTCCGCTCGTCGGCGGCGCCCACGACGCTGCCGTCGTCCAGGACTGTGCCGGCGCCGGGAGCGGGAACCGCCTCCCCGCCGGGCTCGATCGCCCCGCTTCCCGGCTCGGTGCCGGGGCCCTCCGTCGCGGGGACCCCCGCGGCGACCCTGGGGCCGGAGTCCGGCGAATCCGCGGGATCCGCGGCCAGGGACTGTGTCGCGTTGCCCAGGAGCAGTAAGCCGGAACTGACGGCGACAGCGCAGTGCTTCAGCATGTTTCCCCCTGTCGATGGCCCTTGACGGGCCGCATGCCGGTGATCAAAGCATGGACCTGTCATGTCCGGAAAGGCGGCTTGAGGGGCTTTTGAGGCTTCCCGGGGTGACGAAGAGCACACCGAACGCGGCTCGGCGTGACCAGGGGCTTTGCCGCGATCGCGGCCGGCGGTACCGGGCAACCGGCAGCCCCGGCCCGGCGGATCGGCCGAGCGTCGCCCGTCCGGCGTCGCGGGGCGGAACGCCGGTGTCGATGACGGGGCGGGAGGCCTGCGGCTGCGAGAATACGCTTAACGGTCAAACCGGGCATGGGATCTCCCTACCGCCAAGGGCGGTTGCCGCGCCGGTTCCGGCCGCCGCCTCGAACGGCAAGGGCTGGTCACCATGACGGGCATCGCGCTCCTGGGTCTGCTGCTGGCCTCGGCCGGTGGCCTGGCCTACGCCCGTGAACGGTTCCCCGCGGTGTTCTGGCTGCTGATCGGGCTGCCGCTGGCCTGGGGCCGGTTCCTGACGACGTACGGCTCCACGATGGTGGCGTGCGGGCTGGCGGTGCCGCCGTCACGGACGCGGGCCCTGGTGGTCCGCGCGGTCGGGCGCCGGGACGTCCAGCCGGTTCCGCCGCGGATCCGCAGGGTCGGCGGCTCGCTCATCGGCATGCGGGTGCGGCTGCGGCTGCCGGGCGGGCTGGAGCCGGCCGACGTGGCCGCCGCGTCCAACCGGTTGCGCCACGCCTGGGGCGTGCACGCGGTGCATGTGGCCGAGGTCGGGCCCGGGCTGGTGGAGTTGCGGATGACCGGTTACGACGTGCTCCGCGAGGTGCGGATGCCGCGCCGCCTGCCGTCCGGGCCGATGGTGGTACCGGTCGCGCTGCGGGACGACGGGACCGCCTTCGTGCGGAACTACCGGGAGATCCCGCACGCGCTCACCCTCGGGGCGAACCAGTCGGGCAAGTCGATGTACCAGCGGAATTTGATCATGAACCTGGCCAGGCTGCCCGTGGCCCTGGTGGGCATCGACTGCAAGGGCGGGGTGGAGCAGGTCCCGTACGCGTCCCGCCTGTCGGCCCTGGCCACCGACCGGGAGCAGGCGTCGGATCTGCTGGAGGCGCTGGTGGGGGAGATGGAGGACCGGTTCGCCCTGCTCAAGGAGTGCCAGCGCACGGCGCTCACCACCCCGGAGGAGGAGGTCGCCTCCGACATCTGGGGGCTGCCCGCGTACGTGCGGCCGGTGCCCATCGTGGTCCTGGTCGACGAGGTCGCCGAACTGTTCCTGAACGCCACGAAGAAGGACGAGGAACGACGGGACCGCATGGTCGCGAACCTGATCCGGCTGGCGCAGCGGGCCCGCGCGGTCGGCATCTATCTGGAGATCTGCGGGCAGCGTTTCGGGGTCGAGCTCGGCAAGGGCGCCGCCACGCTCCGGTCGCAGCTGGCCGGTCGCGTCGTGCACCGCGTCAACAGGCAGACCGCCGAGATCGGCCTGGGCGACATCTCACCCGAGGCGATGGCCGCCGCGGCCGCCATCGCCCGGGACCGGGTGGGCGTCGCGGTGGCCGGCGACGCCTCAGGAGGCTGGTCCCACATCCGTACCCCGCTGGTGTCGATCGCCGAGACCGCGGCCGTCTGCCGGGCCTACGTCCACCTGGTGCCCGACCTGCCGGCCCTGGATCCGTACCGTCCCTCCGCCCAGGACGAACCGGACGGACCGGCCGGGCCGGGGCCCTTCCCCCGGCCCCGCTCCGGCCCCGAGTGACGCCGGGGCCGCGGCCCGGCGCGTGAACGGCTAGCCTCGCGGGGTCGTTCGCCGGTGCGGAGGAGGGGATCGTGATGGCAGCAGCGGGGTTTCCGCTGATCGAGCCGTATGCGTCGGGGCTGCTCGACGTCGGGGACGGGCAGCGCGTCTACTGGGAGACCAGCGGCAACCCGGAGGGCAAGCCGGTCCTGTGCGTGCACGGGGGCCCGGGCTCCGGGGGGAAGCGGGGCAGCAAGAAGACCTTCGATCCGGAGGTGTACCGGATCGTGCTGTTCGATCAGCGGGGGTGCGGGCAGAGCCTGCCGCACGTCTCGGACCCGGCGGTGTCGCTCGAGCACAACACGACCGAGCACCTGATCGCCGACATGGAGCGGCTGCGCGAACACCTGGGCGTCGAGCGGTGGATGCTGTACGGCGGCTCGTGGGGGTCGACGCTGATCCTGGCGTACGCGCAGCGGTACCCCGAGCGGGTGTCGGAGATCGTGATCGTCGGGGTCACCACGACCCGGCGGGAGGAGATCGACTGGCTCTACCGCGGCGTGGCCCGGCTGATTCCGGGGCCGTGGGAGGCGTTCCGGGACGCGCTGCCGCCCGAGGACCGGGACGGGGACCTGGTGGCCGCGTACGACCGGCTGGTGAACGGCCCGGACGCGGCGGTGCGGGAGAAGGCCGTACGCGACTGGGTCACCTGGGAGGACGCGGTCATCGCCCACGAGACGAACGGCCACCCGGGGGCCTACAGCGACCGGCCGGACGACGACCTGGTCGCCCTCGTGCGGATCTGCGCGCACTACTTCGCCAACGGCGCGTGGCTGGAGGAGGGGCAGCTGCTGCGGGACGCGCACCGCCTGGCCGGGATCCCGGGGGTGCTGATCCACGGGCGGCTGGACCTGGGCAGTCCGCTGACGACCGCGTGGGAGCTGGCGAAGGCGTGGCCCGACGCGGAGCTCCAGGTGATCGACGACTCCGGCCACACGGGCAGCCCCGCCATGGGGGAGGCGGTCGTGGCGGCGGTGCGGCGCTTCGGCACGCGCTGACGCCGCCCCGGACGCGCGCGGTCACTTGCCGCCGGGCTCGTCCCGGCGGCTTGGCGGGACGATGTCGAGGACGGCCATCATGCCCATGTCCTCGTGGTTGAGGATGTGGCAGTGCAGCACCGTCCGGCCGGTGAAGTCCGTGAAGGGGATGCGGATGACGACGTTGCCGCGGGCGGGCACGTTGACCGTGTCGAACCAGCGGTGGTCCGGGTCGGTGGCCTTCCCGTCGATGCTCATCAGCTGGAACTGGTTGGTGTGGACGTGGAAGGAGTGCTCCTCGTCCGTGTCGTTGCGGACGGTCCACTCCTCGACGGTGTTCAGCACCGAGGTGAAGTCGACCCGGTTCGGCGCGTACATGCGGCCGTTGATGTAGAACTTGTCGCCCGCCGCGTTCTCGGTGAACACCACCGTCTTGCGGTCCGCGATCGTGGCGTGCGCCAGGTCCTCGTTGGGCGCGAAGCCGGTCGGGATCCGGGCCGGGGGCATGGGGGCACCGGAGGTGACGACGGTGGCCAGGTCGGTGCGCGGGAAGCGGTTGCCGGCCTTCCCGGTGTCGTAGGCGAGGGTCTCCAGTGTGGCGGTGCCGGGCGGGCCGCCCTGCACCAGGACGTCGAAGCGGGCGCCGGCGGCGATGACCAGCGTGTCCTGCGCGTAGACCCGCCGGACCGGATAGCCGTCCTGGGCGATCACATGGAAGCGGGTGCCCTTCAGGTGCAGCCGGTAGTAGATGTTGGCGCCGATGTTGGCCAGCCGCCACAGCTGGGTCTCGCCGGGACGGATGCCGATCACGGGGTTCTGCCGGCCGTTGACGGTGCGGTTGGTGGCCGCGCCGATGGTGAGGCCGTGGGTCTTGATCGCGTCCCCGTGGATCTGGAAGTCCTTGAGCGCGACGACGTGTCCGGTGATCCCGCGCAGTGACGGGGGCAGGTACCGCTGCAGGCCGTCGACGATGATGACGCCCGACTCGCCGCCCGCGACCTGGGCGGCGGACATCATGTCCGCGTGCGAGTGGTACCAGTAGGTGCCGGGGGTGATCGTGCGCGGCAGCCGGTACGTGTAGTGGTGGCTCCTCCCGTACTTGATGGCGATGAAGATGTCGTCGGCGGGACTGCGCGGGGAGACGTGGAGCCCGTGGACGTGGACGTTGGTGTCCTCGTTCACCCGGTTGGCCATCGTGAGGTCGATGCGGTCGCCGGGCCGGACGCGGAAGGTCGGCGGCATGTACCTCCCGTTGTAGGTGAGGGCGTACAACCGGTGGTTCCCGACCCGGACCTTGCGCCGTTCGACGACGACGGTCGCCTTGAGGACGCCGTCGTGGCTGACCAGTTCCGGAGGGTCCTGCAGCCGCCGGGCCGGGCCCCCCGGGGGAGTCTGCCGGCCCTCGGGCACGGGCCGGCCGGTGGAGCGGGGGTGCCCGGACGGGGTGTGGCCCGCGCAGCCGGCGAGCCAGGCCGCGGCGAGGACCGGTCCGGCGACGAGCCAGGTCAACGTGGATCGGGAACGGGACCGGGACCGGGTCACATCTCTCCCCTGGGGAAGCCGTGCGGCCGGGCGGAGGGACGTCCGGGCGCGAGGACGTGACGGGCCGCGGGCGGTCCGTCAGCCGGAGCGTAGGAAGCGGACGCCCGCCTTCCGGTGCGCCACGCACTGGAGAGGGGCGGCATCCGCTCAAACGGCAGTACGGCAGTACGGCAGTACGGCAGTACGGCGAGCGGCCGGGCGGCAACGGGCCGGCCGGTGGGGCCCGGGGATGGATGCCGGGATTGGCCGAAAATCGTGCAGTGACGGTTCCGCATGCGCGGGGAGCGGCTCGTGTCCTCCGCGATGCGGCTGAGCAGGTCGCATGTGGTCGTTGTGGGGGTTTGTCGACAGATCGTCACGCTTGCGAGCGAAAGGGTGCAAGGCCCTGCTTGTCCGTCATGCCGCTGGGCAACTCTGCTTGCGGCGACGCCGCAGAGCCGGCGGTGCGGTCGGCCGACCGCACCGCGCACCTCGCATCCACTCCTCCGGAGGGAAACACATGGCAAGCATCCGTACCGCCCGAGTCATGGCCGCCGTGGCCGCGCTGCCGCTGGCCGCGGCGCTGTTCGCCGGCACGGCGGCGGCCGACAACGGCGCCGTGGCGGGTGGCGACTCCAACGCGACCGCGGTGAGCAACAGCGGAGGCGATGTCGGCCGCGACAACTTCGGAACGGTGACGACGACGCAGCAGGCGGCGACCGGGGCGGGCGCGTCCAACCAGAACAGTACGGCGAGTGTGGTGGGTTCGGCCTTCACCACCATCAACCAGCCGTCCCTGAACATCCACTTCGGGCCCATGTGGTGAGCGACCCGGCCCGCCGGGGCGGGCCCAGGGGCTGAAGGGTCGGCTGCGCGACGGCAACCTCACTGCCGTCGCGCAGTCATGTCCGGAGTTGTCCACAGCCTGTGGACAACTCCTTTCGATCGGGCGTCTTGACAGCGGTGGGGCTCCCTGGTCAATCTGACGATCAGTCAGAAAATGGGAGCGGTGAGCGCGACGATGGCGACCGACGGCCTGCACGAGCGGCTCGTGGCGTACGAGGGGCGCCCCGCCGCCCTCGCGGGCGAGGGCAAGGACCCCGTCAACACACCCATGATCCGCCACTGGTGCGAGGCGATGGGCCACCCGGTCCCCCCGGACGGCACGGCGCCCGCGCCCATGCTCCAGGTGTGGACCATGGGCGGGCTCTCCGGCCACACCGGCACCGCCGCGGGGGGCGCCCGCGCCGGTGCCTACGACGAACTGCTCGCGCTGCTCGACGGCGCGGGCTGCACCGCGGTCGTCGCCACCGACTGCGAGCAGGAGTACCTGCGGCCGCTGCGCCCGGGCGAGCGGATCACCTTCGACGCCGTGATCGAGTCCGTGTCGCCGCGCAAGACCACCCGCCTCGGCACCGGGTACTTCGTCACCACCCGCATGGACGTCCGCGCCGACGGTGAACCCGCCGGGCGCCACCGCTTCCGCATCCTCAAGTACGCCCCCGCCCGGACGCCGGGGGCCGGCCGGCCGCAGCGCCCCCGCCCCGTCGTCAACCGTGACAACGCGGGCTACTGGGAGGGCGTCGAGCGGCACGAGTTGCTCATCCAACGCTGCTCCTCCTGCGGCACCCTGCGGCTGCCGTGGCTCCCCGGCTGCAACCGCTGCGGCTCCGACGCGTGGGACACCGTACCGGCCGCCGGGCACGGCACCGTCTTCAGCCATGTCGTCATGCACCACCCGCCCTTCCCCGCCTTCGACCCGCCCTACGCGGTCGCCCTGGTCGAACTGGCCGAAGGCGTCCGCGTCCTCGGCGGCGTGGTGGGCGTGCCGTACGACAAGGTGCGCATCGGCATGCCGGTGAGGCTGGAGTTCCGGCACGCCGGCGACGAGCCGGCCGTGCCCGTCTTCCGTGCGGAGGTGTGAGATGACCGGACCGGGGGTGCGGGCGGGCGACGTCCTGCCGGAGCTGCGGATACCCGTCACGCGGACGCTGATCGTCGCCGGGGCGATCGCCACCCGCGACTACCAGGACGTCCACCACGACCACGACGCGGCACGGGCCAAGGGCTCGCCGGACGTCTTCATGAACATCCTCACCACGGGCGGGCTCGTCGGCCGCTACATCGCCGGGCACTTCGGCCCCTCGGCGGTGCTCCGCTCGGTCCGCATCCGCCTCGGCGCCCCGGTGCACCCCGGCGACGAATTGGTGTTCACCGGGGAGGTCACGGCCGTGCGCGGCACGGAGGCCACGGTGGAGGTCCTCGGCGCGGGACGGCTGGGGCGGCACGTCACGGGCACCGTGGTCGTGGAGGTGGCGGGCGGATGAGCGTGCGCAGCCGTGACGGACTGGGCGGACGGGCCGCGATCGCGGGGATCGGGGCGACGGAGTTCTCCAAGGACTCCGGCCGCAGCGAGCTGAAGCTGGCCGTGGAGGCCGTCCGGGCGGCGATCGAGGACGCCGGGCTGACGCCGGGCGACGTGGACGGCATGGTGACCTTCACCATGGACACCAGCCCGGAGATCACCGTCGCCCAGGCGGCCGGCATCGGCGAGCTCGGCTTCTTCTCCCGGGTCCACTACGGAGGCGGGGCCGCCTGCGCGACCGTGCTGCAGGCGGCGATGGCGGTCGCGACCGGGATCGCGGACGTCGTCGTCTGCTACCGGGCCTTCAACGAGCGCTCGGGCCGCCGTTTCGGCTCCGGCGTCCAGCAGCGCGAACCCTCGGCGGAGGGCGCGGCGCTCGGCGTCAACCTGCCGCCGGGACTGCTCACCCCCGCTTCATGGGTCGCCATGTCGGCACAGCGCTATCTCCACACGTACAGCCTCGAACCAGATGTTTTCGGCCATGTCGCAGTCGCCGGCCGCCGGCACGCCGCGACCAACCCGGCCGCGTACTTCCACGGCCGGCCGATCACCCTCGCCGACCACGCGGCCTCGCGCTGGATCGTCGAACCGCTGCGCCTGCTCGACTGCTGCCAGGAGACAGACGGCGGCCAGGCCCTGGTCGTCACCAGCGCCGAGCGCGCCCGCGACCTGCGGCACCCCCCGGCCGTCGTCACGGCGGCGGCCCAGGGTGCGGGGCGCGGCCAGGAGCAGATGACCAGTTACTACCGGCCGGACCAGGACCTGTGCGGGCTGCCCGAGACGGGCGTCGTGGCGCGGCAGCTGTGGCGCACCTCGGGACTGCGCCCGGCGGACGTCGACACCGCCGTCCTCTACGACCACTTCACCCCCTTCGTCCTGATGCAGCTGGAGGAGTTCGGCTTCTGCGGGCGCGGCGAGGCGGCCGCGTTCGCCGCCGACGGCGGTCTCGAACTGGGCGGCCGGCTGCCCGTCAACACCCACGGCGGTCAGCTCGGCGAGGCGTATCTGCACGGCATGAACGGCATCGCGGAGGCGGTGCGGCAGGTGCGCGGCACCAGCGTCAACCAGGTGCCGGGCGCGGCCCATGTGCTCGTCACGGCGGGCACGGGGGTGCCGACCTCGGGGCTGCTGCTGGGGGCGGCGGCCTGAGCCGCCCGCCCCGGCACCGGCGCGCCACCCGGCCCATCCGGGGCTCCGTGTTGCTGCGTACGGCTGAAACCGGGGCGTGGCTCCCCGGTTCGCGGGCGGCCGCCTGCGTTCACTCGACGCATGCCCGAACACAAGCCGATCATCCGACACGGCGCGATCGTGGCGATGGTGCTGGCCTGTCTCCTGGCCGGCCCCGCCGCTGCCGAGGCCGTCGTGCCGGGTCCCGCCGCGTCGGTCGCCGGACCGGCCTCGGTGACGGCTTCCGCGCCGACGGCGGGCCGGGTGCACCAGTCGGCCCGAGCGCCCGGCGACGGCGGTGACGACGGCCCGTACGGCTTCGCGGACAGCGGGCTGCTCGACGGCCTGGACCTCCCGTACGGTCTGGACGGGGGCGGTGCCCGCGAGGGCCCGGCCGGTCCGACCCGCGTCTACCGCGGCTACGGCTTCGACACCTGCCGCACCCCGCCGCTGTCCACGATGCGGGCCTGGCTGCGTTCCAGATACCGCGCCATCGGCGTCTACTACGGCGGACGCGCCCGCGCCTGCAGCACCCAGCGCCACCTCAACCGCAACTGGGTGCGCTCGGTGCACCGGATGGGCTGGCGCATCCTGCCGATCTACGTCGGCTCGCAGTCGCCCTGCGTACGCGGCAGACACCTGCGCCACCACAGGATCGACACCGACGACCCCTGGGACCAGGGTGCGAGCGAGGGCTGGGACGCCGTGCGCACCGCGGCCGACCTGGGCTTCGAAGAGGGCAGCGCGCTCTACCTCGACATGGAGGCGTACAACGTCAAGAAGTCCCGCTGCGCGGACCAGACCCTCGACTTCATCAGGGCCTGGGACCGCGAGGTCGGCGACGCCGGCTATCTGCCGGGGCTCTACAGCAGCTCGGATTCCGGCATCCGGCACATCGAGCGGGCCCGCCGGCAGGGCTACGACGACCTGCCGCGCGCCGTCTGGTTCGCCCGCTGGCAGGGGAGACCCTCGGTGCGCGACGAACCGGTCCTCAGCCGGGACGCCTGGCATCCGCACGGCCGCATCCACCAGTTCTCGGGCAGCGTGCGCGAGAAGCACGGCGGACGGCGGCTGGCGATCGACCGCAACCGGCTGGACGGGCCGGTGGCCGTCGTCGGATGAGCCGCCGGACGGCCGCCCCCCGGGGGGTGACCCGTAGGGGCGGCGGGGCCGTCCTCAGCCCTCCGGAGGTGGGGCGGACCCCCGTCCTACGACTTCAGGGTGACCCCGCTTCGGCACCTGCGGCGGATCCCCGGCACCCGGCCCGGCTCCTAGCTTTGAGCCATGACCACGCCCGTGTGCACAAGCGCCTCGCAGGCCCAGTTCACCCGCTACGTCCGGGCCAAGGGCCCGGCGCTGCTGCGGACCGCGCGCTCGCTCACCGCCAACCCGTGCGACGCCGAGGACCTGCTGCAGACCGCCCTGACCAAGACCTACCTGGCGTGGGACCGGATAGACGACCACCGGGCGCTGGACGGCTACGTCCGCCGCACGCTGGTCAACACCCGCACCTCGCAGTGGCGCAGGCGCCGCGTCGAGGAGTACGCGACCGACGAACTCCCCGAGCCGCACGGCCATGCCGTCGCGGGCCCCGACGGGGCGGAGCAGCAGGCGCAGCGCGACGCGATGCTGCGCGCGATCGCCCGGCTGCCCGCCCGCCAGCGGGCGATGGTCGTCCTGCGGTACTACGAGGACATGAGCGAGGCTCAGACCGCCGAGGTGCTCGGGGTCTCGGTCGGCACGGTCAAGAGCGCGGTCTCGCGCGCCCTGGGCAAATTGCGCGAGGACCCCGAATTGCGCCTGGGGTAGTGACATACCGTGCGGTATGCCAGCAGAATCTCAGCACCCACCTACCCACGCGTAGCCCGCTTCAACGAGGAGGCGCCCGGTGCTGAGCACAATGCAGGACGTTCCCCTGCTGGTGTCCCGGATTTTGAGCCACGGCTCGACGGTGCACGGCAGGTCGCAGGTGACGACCTGGACGGGCGAGGGCGAGCCGCAGCGCCGCTCGTTCGCCGAGATCGGTGCCCGTGCCGCCCGCCTGGCGCACGCGCTCCGCGACGAACTCGGCGTCCGGCAGGACGACCGCGTCGCGACCCTGATGTGGAACAACGCCGAGCACGTCGAGGCGTACTTCGCGATCCCCTCCATGGGGGCGGTCCTCCACACGCTCAACCTGCGGCTGCCCGCGGAGCAGTTGGTCTTCATCGCCAATCACGCCGCCGACCGCGTGATCCTGGTCAACGGCACCCTCATCCCCCTGCTGGCGCCGCTGCTGCCGGCCATGGAGTCCGTCGAGCACATCGTGGTCGTCGGCCCCGGCGACACCTCGCCGCTGGAGGGCCGCCGCCCCACCCTGCACGCGTACGAGACCCTCATCGACGGCCGCCCGGACACCTACGACTGGCCGCAGCTGGACGAGCGTTCCGCGGCCGCCATGTGCTACACCTCGGGCACCACCGGCGACCCCAAGGGCGTGCTGTTCTCGCACCGTTCGATCTACCTGCACTCCCTGCAGGTCAACATGGCCGAGTCGATGGGCCTGACCGACCGCGACACGACCCTGGTCGTCGTGCCGCAGTTCCACGTCAACGCCTGGGGCCTGCCGCACGCCACCTTCATGACCGGCATCAACATGCTCATGCCGGACCGCTTCCTGCAGCCCGGCCCGCTCGCCGAGATGATCGAGAGCGAGCGTCCCACGCACGCCGCCGCCGTCCCCACGATCTGGCAGGGCCTGCTCGCCGAACTCGCCGTCACACCGCGCGACATCGGCAGCATGAGCCACGTCACCATCGGCGGATCCGCCTGCCCGCCCTCCCTGATGGAGGCGTACGACAAGCTCGGCGTCCGCCTCCTGCACGCATGGGGCATGACCGAGACCTCCCCGCTGGGCACCATGGCCCACCCGCCGGCCGGCCTCACCGAGGAGGAGCAGTGGCCGTACCGGATCACCCAGGGCCGCTTCCCCGCCTCCGTGGAGGCCCGGCTGGTCGGCCCGGCCGGTGAGATCCTGCCGTGGGACGGGGAGTCCGCCGGCGAACTGGAGGTCCGCGGCCCGTGGATCGCCGCGGCCTACTACGGCGGTGCCGACGCCGAAGTCCTGCGCCCCGAGGACAAGTTCAGCCCCGACGGCTGGCTGCGCACCGGCGACGTCGGCACGATCACCCACGACGGCTACCTGACGCTGACCGACCGCGCCAAGGACGTCATCAAGTCGGGCGGCGAGTGGATCTCCTCCGTCGAGCTGGAGAACGCCATCATGGCCCACCCGGCCGTCGCCGAGGCCGCGGTCGTGGCCGTCCCCGACGAGCGCTGGGGCGAGCGGCCGCTCGCCACGGTCGTCCTCAAGGACGGCAGCACGGTCGGCTACGAGGAGCTCCGGACCTTCCTCGGCGAGAGCATCGCCCGCTGGCAGCTGCCCGAGCGCTGGGCCGTCATACCGGCCGTGCCGAAGACCTCGGTCGGCAAGTTCGACAAGAAGGTGATCCGCCGCCAGTACGCGCAGGGCGAGCTGGACGTCACCAAGCTCGTCTGACGACACCGGCCGACGGGCCCCGGGGGGCTCCCCGGGGCCCGTCGCGTCGATCGGGACAGGGGGAGCGGCGACGGCCGGGGGCGGCCGTCCGCGGGGCGGTCAGGATCCGATCTTGCCGAGCATGTCGACGATGCGCCCCTGGACGTCCGTGCTGGTCGACCGCTCCGCGAGGAAGAGGACGGTCTCCCCGGACGCCAGCCGCGGCAGCTCCGCCGGGTCGATGTCGACCGCGGTGTAGACGACCATCGGCGTGCGCTTCAGCCGGCCGTTCGTCCGCAGCCAGTCCACGATGCCCTGGCGTCTGCGGCGGATCAGCATCAGGTCCATCACGACGAGGTTCGGGTGCATCTGCGCCGCGAGCGTCATCGCGTCCGCCTCGGACTGGGCGTGCGCGACCTGCATCCCCCGCCGCTCCAGCGTCGCGGTGAAGGCCTGGGCGATCGGCGTGTGGCCCTCGATCAGCAGCACCCGCGGCGGGTGCTGCTCGCTGTCGCGCGGGGCCAGTGCCTTGAGGAGCACGGCGGGATCGGCTCCGTACGCGGCCTCGCGGGTCGCCTGGCCGAGACCCGCCGTGACGAGGACCGGCACCTCGGCCTGTGCCGCCGCCTGGCGCAGCGACTGCAGCGCGGTACGCGTGATGGGCCCGGTCAGCGGGTCCACGAAGAGCGCGGCGGGGGGCTCGGCGACCTGGGCGTCGACCTCCTCGCGCGAGCGGACGATGACCGGGCGGTAGCCGCGGTCCGTCAGCGCCTGGCGGGTGGCGACGTCGGGCTCCGGCCAGACCAGCAGCCGGCGCGGCTCGTCCAGCACGGCCCCGGGCTCGGGGCCGGTCTCCTCCGTGACGTCGACGGCGCCGTTGGGGCCGTCGAGCGGCTCCGGGCCCTCGGTCGACTCCGTGGGAGCGCCTATGGCGTACGCCCGGCCCGGGGTCTCCGTCCCGTTCACGGGCGCGGGTGCCACGGCCTTCGGCGCCTCGGGCTCCGCGGGGGTGGCCAGCTTGCGGCGCCGCCCGGAGCCGGACGACGGCTGGGCGACCTGCTCGTTGATCTGCTGGGCGAAGGCGACGCCCTGGCCGAGGGTGCGCACGCTGATGGCCCGGCCCTGCGTACCGCCGTCGCTCGGCGTGGACTGCGGCTGGGGCTGCGCCGGCGCGGGCGCCGGTGCCTGCGGCGGGACCATGGGCTGCGGCTGGGGCGGCGCCACGGGCTGCGGCTCGGGGCTGCGCTGCGTCTGCTCGGGGATCATCGGCGGCTCGACGGCCGGCGGTTCCGGCAGGGGCGCAGGGGCGGGCGGGGGAAGCCGCCGCGGGTCGACGATCGCCGACGGCCGGGGGGTGCTCTCCACGATGCCGCGCGGGCGGCGGGCCGAGCCCTGGGCCTCCGGCCACTGGGTCGCCGGGGTGGCGGGGACCGAGGGCGCGGCCGGCAGCGCGGGAAGTTCCGGGGCGACGGGGGCCTCGGCGGCGGCCCGGCGCGCACGGCGGCCGTTGCCCGCGGTGTTCTGCGCCGGCGCCTCGGGCAGCGCGGGCAGCAGCTGCGGCTGCTGCGGCTGCTCAGGGGCGCCGCGGCGGGCCCGGCGTCCGGTGGGCTGCTCCGCCGCCTCGGCGGGGGCGGCCGGTGCCTGCGGCTGGGGCTGGGGTTGCGGCTGGGGCTCTTCGGGGCGCCGCAGGGCGCGGCGCCGTCCGGTCGGGGTGGGTGTGTCCGTGGTCGGTGCGGCGGGCAGCGCGAGCGCGGCACCGGCGCCCGGCGCGGGGGCCGCCGCCGGCAGGGCCGGTTGGGGCTGCTGCGGTGCCGGGACGGGCACGGGCGCGGCGGGGAGCGCGGGCACCGGGGCCGCCTGGACCCGGCCCCGGGCGGCGCGGGCCGTACCGCGCACCGGCTCGGCCGGCACCGGCATGACGGTCGTCTCCGACTCGCGCCGGGGCTCCTTGACCGCGGTCTTCGCCCCGCCCTTGCCGACCGGTACCTCCATCACGTACGCGCTGCCCTGCCCGGGCACCTCGTGCGTCTGGAGCACGCCGCCGTGCTTCTCGACGATGCCCCGAGCGATCGGCACGTGCACCGGATTGCCGCCGGCGTGCGGGCCGCGGACCTCGATGCGGACGGAGTCGCCGCGCTGCGCCGCCGCCACCACGATCGTGGAGTCGACACCGCCGACCACGACCGGCACATTGCCGGCCGCGTCCACACCCGCGACGTCCGCGATCAGGTGGGACAGCGCCTGCGACATCCGCTCGGCGTCCACGGTCGCCTCGATCGGCGGCGCGTGCACCGCGTACTGGGCGCGCCCGGGACCGATCAGCTCGATCGCCGCCTCGACACCGGACGCCACGACCTTGTCCATCGAGGTCGTCTCGCGCTGGAGCTTGTCCTCGCCGCGGTCGAGCCGCTGGAAGGCGAGCACGCTGTCGATCAGCGTGGTGATCCGCGCGTAGCCCGCGGTGAGGTGGTGCAGGATCTGGTTGGCCTCCGGCCACAGTTGCCCGGCCGGGTCGTTGGCCAGTCCGGCGAGCTCGCCGCGCAGTTCGTCCAGCGGGCCGCGCAGGGCCTCGCCGAGCAGCGACTGCAGCTGCGCGTTGCGTGCGGCGAGCGCGTCGAAGCGCGTGCGGTCGGTGAAGGTCATCACGGCGCCGACCAGCTGGTCGCCCTCGCGTACCGGCGCCGTGATCAGGTCGACCGGAACCGAGCGCCCGTCCTTGCGCCACAGCACCTGGCCGCGGACCCGGTGCTTCAGCCCGGAGCGCAGCGTCTCGGAGAGCGGCGTCTCCTCGGCCGGCAGCGGGCTGCCGTCCGGACGGGAGTGGTGCACCAGCGGGTGCAGCTCCTGCCCGCCGAGGTCGGTGGCCCGGAAGCCCAGGATCTGCGCGGCCGAGGGATTGACCAGGACGATCTTGCCGTCGGTGTCGACGCCGATCACGCCCTCGCTCGCGGCGCGCAGGATCATCTCGGTCTGGCGCTGCTGTCGGGCGAGTTCGGCCTCGGTGTCCAGGGTCCCGGTCAGGTCGCGGACGACCAGCATCAGCAGCTCGTCGCCGGTGTAGCTGTACGTCTCGGCGAAAGGTGTGCGGGCGTCGTCGAGGTTCGCGCTCGTGACCTCCACCGGAATTTCACTGCCGTCGGTCCGCCGGGCGACCATCCGGGTCGGCTTGGTGCGGCCCACGTCGTCGTCGGGGCGGCGCATCGAACCGGGGATGCGACGCGCGTCGAACGCCGGCAGGAGATCCAGCAGCCCGCGGCCCACGAGGGCGGTGCCGGGCGACTCGAAGGTCTCCAGGGCGATGGAATTGGCGTTGACGACGGTCCCGTTGGCGTTCACCAGCAGCAGCGCGTCGGGGAGCGCGTCGAGTATTGCCGCGAGGCGAGCAGCGCCTCGGGATGGCCTGCTGCTCACGAGACGCGTCCTCCCTGAAAACCGCACTTGCTGCCGCGCCGCCACCCGCGAAGGGGGCTTCCACCGGTGGTGGCCATCTTGCCGCCGACCGGGGGGCATGTCACTAGAGCGAGTGTACGGGCAGCGGTTGGCCACGAGGCTCCGGATACCCATGTCCCGTACGCGTGAGTAGTGTTCGTGGTTGAGCCGTGCGGATGTGGTGTCGGTCACCCCACAGGTCACACGTCCCGGTCCTGGAATCCGCCCTGGGGCGGATCATGGACCGCGGGTGCGGGCAGCACCGGGGCCATCCGCCCCCAGCGGGCCGTCTCGCAGCCGTTGCTGCGGTCGTAACGGGCATCGACGGGCCGCCCGCGCCAGCTGCCCCGCACCGTCGCCCGCTGCGGGCCGCTGTAGATCATCGTGCACATCGTGCCCTTCGGGGCAGGCCCCACCGGGCCGCCCAGCCGCTCCAGCCGGGCACAGGCCTCCGTAGCGTCGGGGTGGGTCCCGCCGGCGGGATCGCAGCGCAGCTCGTACGAGGACACGTGCCCGCCCCCGTCGTCCACGGTCACCCGCAGCCGGTCGGGCGGCTCCCCCGTCCCGGGAGGGCAGGCCAGGGCCGGTGCGGCCAGGGTCAGCGGGAGGCCGAGCGCGAGCGCGGCGGTCATGGGCACACGATCCAATCGCATGTTCCGTCCCTACCTCCCGGGACCCACCCGCGCCTCCCAATCCACCCGATCGTGGGCGCGTCGCCCCGACGCCCGCCGCAACGCCTTTGCCCTGGCCGTACGCGGCCTAGTAATCTGGTCAGCGATTGGTCCCAGCCCAGTGGGCTGTGCCATCATCTGCACACACCCGCTCGCGCGGGAGCACCTGGAGGCGTCGCCTAGTCCGGTCTATGGCGCCGCACTGCTAATGCGGTTTGGGCTTTACCGTCCATCGAGGGTTCAAATCCCTCCGCCTCCGCTCCACGAAGCCCCGGCCCCCCGGCCGGGGCTTCTGCCGTTCCTGGCCCCCCTGCTGGACCGTCGACTCGGTGTTTTCGCAGGTCAGGGTGGGTGCGGCTAATGGATTTCGCCTCACGGCACAGGTCATGTAATGTTGTTCCCGCAACGCCGACCGGCAAGAAAACGCCGGGAAGCACAAGCACTCGTAGCTCAACGGATAGAGCATCTGACTACGGATCAGAAGGTTGCAGGTTCGAATCCTGCCGAGTGCACAGCAAAGGAGAGGCCCCCGGAGATGATCCGGGGGCCTCTGGCATTGGGGCGTACAGCAGCGAAGTACAGCAACCGCGTCAGCCGCCCTCCATGGCGTTGGACAGCTTGCCGAGAGCCGCACGCACCTCCTCATCGCTCGCCGCGGCGTAGATCTCCATCGTCATCGCGATCTGCGAGTGCCTCAGGATGCGCTGGGCCACCTTGGGATGGACCCCGAGGGCGACCGGGAGCGAGCTGCACGTACGCCTGGTGTTCCGCAGCGGGATCGCACGGAGGCCGGCGCGGCGGACGCGCAGGGCGAACATCCGGGTCGGGTTGCCCGGCTCGATCGGGGTCCCGTGCTTCGTGGTGAAGATCAGCCCACGGCTGTCCTGCCAGAGCTCCCCGGCAGCCTTGCGGTCCCCGAGTTGCTGCGCGCGGCGCATCCGGAGCGCGTTGCGGCACAGCTCGGGCAGGGGGAGGAAGTCGTCGGAGTCCTCGGTCTTGGTCTCCCGGTGCAGGGTCTGGCGACCGGCCCGCTGGATCTGGTGATCCACGTACAGCTCACCCGTCTCGAAGTCCACAGACGACCACGTCAGCCCCAGGACCTCGCCACGACGCAGCCCGAGGGACGGGACGAGCGCCCAGGCCGCCCGCGAAGAGGTGGTCATCGCGAGACGCGGCGTCGGTGAGGAACCGGCTCGCCTCGGCGACGGACCACGGCTTGATCTTCTGGCGCCGAGGCTTGGGCACCTTCACCAGGGGCGACGTTCTTGCTGATCCCCTCCGCGGCCACCGCATGCGTCAGAGCGGCCCGGAGAGCGCGCGAGCGGGAAGCTTTTCGCAGAAAAACTGCGGGTCATTAGAAAAGTTGCGACTAGCAGTAGATTTGCACTTCTGTGATGCTGGAACCCGGGCATCGAGGAGGAGAGATGAGCAACTTCGCGCTGTTTGTGCGCTTCACGCTCAAAGAAGGCGAAGCCGAGGGCTTCGACGCCCTGGTGCGCGAGACCACCGCCGCCATCCGCGCGAAGGAGCCCGGAACCCTCGTCTACGCCTGCCACGAAGTCGACGGCGCCCCGGACCAGCGCATCTTCTTCGAGCTGTACGCCGACCGCGCCGCCTTCGAGGAGCACGAGCGCCAGACCCACACGAAGCACTTCCTGTCCGAGCGCGACACGTACGTGGCGCACACCGAGGTCGACTTCATGGCCCCGTACGCCGGCAAGTACCCGACCGAGGCCCCCAGTGAGTGACACCGGCAACCGCACTGCGGGCCAGCGCGTCGCCGAGCTGCGCCGCAAGAGAAGCATGTCCCAGCGCGACTTGGCGGCCGAGATGGGCCGCTCCGAAAGCTGGGTCTCCCAAGTCGAGCGGGGCGTCCAGCCGATCGAGCGCCTGTCGGTGCTTCAGGCCCTGGCCGATGCCCTGGGAGTGCCGGTGCGCGAACTGCGCCCGGAAGCCGAGATCGCGCCCGAACCGGCGCCCGAGCAGCAGCCGCAGAGCAACGACCTCGACGGGCTGCGCGTCGCCCTCACCGGGCACCCCACGCTGGGAAGCCTCTTCGGGCAGATCACCGCCTGCCCGGAACCCTCACTCGACGACTTCCACCGGCACGTCGACGAGCTGTGGGACCTGGCTCATGCGGCGAGCTACGCGGCACTGAGCGACCGGTTCTCCAAGGTGCTGCCGCAGCTCGAAGCCGCCGTACGCCACGGGCCCGAAGCCGAACGCCCGGAGTTTCATGCCCTGCTGGCCCGGACCTACCAGGTGGCCGCGGCGAGCTTCGTGCGTCAGGACGAGCCTGATGCCGCATGGGTCGCGGCCGACCGGGCACTCCAGGCAGCCGAACGCGCCGGCCAACCGCTGGAGGTCGTCGCGGGCCTCTTTCGGCTGGCCCACGCCTTCATAAGGCAGCAGCGCACCGACCAGGCCGAGCATGCCGCGATGTCGGCGATCAACGTGTTGACGCCTCGCTGCCAGGCAGACGCCAGCCCGCCGGAGGAGAGGTCGCTCCTGGGGGCCATGCACTTGGTCATGGCCGTCATCAGCGCCCGCAAGGGAGCCCGCTCCGCCACCCACGCCCACATCGCAGAGGCACGGCGCATCGCCGCCACCAACGGAGCCGACCGCAACGACTTCGACACCGAGTTCGGCCCCACCAACGTCGAGATCCACGCCGTCAGCACCGCAGTCGACCTCGGCGACGCCGGAATGGCCCTGGACGTGGCCGAACGAGTCGACGCCTCGGGACTGTCCCCGGAGCGTCAGGCACGTTTCCTGGTTGACGTGGCGCGAGCGCACGCGCAGCGGCTACACGTCGGCGAGGCCACCGCCGCACTCCTCGAAGCCGAAACCCTGGACCCCGAACAAGTCCACTCCCACCACCTGGCCCGCGAAACCGTCCGCGACCTCCTCCAGTTCTCCGGCCACCGAGCCCCCGAACCCCTGGCAGGCATCGCCGACCGCATGGCGATCGCCTAGCAGCCATCTGTCCGGGGACAGTTGATGGCTGACGTCCGCCCTGAGCTGCGCACGAGCCATGGATGGGAGGGGAGCGATGATGGGTGAGATCGCCTGCGGCAGCTACGGATCCCGGCAATCGCAGAGTCTTTCCCTGAGATTCGCTGCCACGTGATCGACGATCTACTCGCCGAACCGCTCGGCTGGACGAATGAGTCCGATGTCCGAGCCTCAGTGGCGGTCGCTGAGGCCGGCGACCACGGCGGCCGGTCGGCCCATGGTGTGGGCCACGCCAAGCCCGTCCATGTAGTCGCGGACATGCACGATCAGGCCGTTGCGGATCCGGATCACCAGGAGGCCGGGGAAGCTGAAGGACTGACCGGTGGTGGTCACGGTCCCGGTGACGACCTGCTCGACGGTGATCACCTCGGGGTCGGTGCTCTCGTACACGACGACCTCGCGGATCTCCTGCGGTTGCGCCGGGCTCAGTACATGGCTATTGGACGTCTATGAAGTCGCCGGTTGCGTTGACCGCCGGAGTCGTCGTCGTGCCCGCGAAGCTGTAGCGGAAGTAGCCGTCGGTGGAGGCGGTGACGGTCGTCTTGAGGCTGCCCGTCGAGTCGGACTTGATCGTCTTCACCGTGGTGTAGGTGTTGCTGCCCTTCTTGCGGAACTGCAGCCTCACCGACTGGTTCGTGTAGCCGTGGTACGCGTTGTCCTCCCAGTTGGCGCGGGAGAGCTTGCCGGTGACCGTGATGGTCTTGCCCTTCTTCACCGGCTCGGGCGAGGCGTTGACCGTCAGCTTCGAGTAGCGCTGCACCTTGAACGTGGTGGCCGCGTCCCGGTAGATGTAGTCATCGTCATTGGCGGAGACCAGCGTGGCGAGATTCCAGGTGGCTGCCGCGTTGTTGTCGACGAAGCCGGTGGCCGCCTGCGGGTCGAACGTCAGTGTGCCCGTGCAGGTCGACGTAGTGGCGCTCGCCTTGACGCAGGTGATCTCGCCTTCGTCGTACCAGATCTGCGCGTAGTTCGGCTTCGGACCGAAGGCGCTGATGTACGTGGTCTCGGCGATGCCTGAATCGTCCGAGGCGGTCACGGAGACCTTGGCGGACACCACCTTGGTGGTACCGACCACGACGGGCTTGCCGCCGTTGACGACGACCTTGTCGATCGTGATGTCGCCTGCTCCGCCGTCCTCTGCCTGGGCCGCAGTGGCACCGATTGCGGTGGCGACCAGCGCGACGCCGGTGCTGAGCAGGGCAAGGCGCCTGGTTGCGCGCATCAATGTGTCCCCCCACCTAGTTGATTGATCGGAGGAAGTGTATGGCGCTGGCCAACAGTTCACCACGGCGTTGTTTCCGCGCCTCCACATGAGGCTCAGCGATTCACCGTCGGTTTCACTCCAGGTTCAACGCGGTTCGGGCCGCCGTCTCGGCCGGCCGCGAGGCTCACCGTGTCGCCGTCGTCGCCTTCCTCACGCGCGTTCCGTCGGGACGGTAGACGTACGCAGCAGCGAGGATGAGGCTGATCACGCCGACCGGCCTGGCCTCCGCCTTCACTGGCGCCGCATCGCCGTGCGTGGTTCCCGACCGTCATTCGGTCGGGAACCACGGGGAGGTGCGGGAGTGGGTCAGTGTCCGCCGATCGCGAGTTCGTAGTCGCCGATCAGGTCGCCAAGGAGGGTTCCGGCCGTCAGGTCGCTGGTGACGTGTCCGGCCATGTAGAGGCGGGAGTAGAGCACTTCGTCCTGCATCCACTCGTACTGGGTGGCCTGGTGCGGCGAGAGGGCGGAGAGGAAGGTGACCGCAGCGGCGGCGTGCGCGGCATGGCGAGAGGGGTAGGAGTACGGGCCCTTGGCGCCCGACGTGATGTGCTTCTCCGGGCGCAGGGTCGGGTCGAGGACGTAGGGGGCGGGCTGCTGGTCCTTCGCGGCGAGCTGGTCGCTGATCGTCTTGGCCAGCGTCAGGGCCGCCTTGAGTTCGGCCTTCTCGGCCTTGCCCTGCTGGCTGGGGATCAGTTCGCGCTGGTCGTGGAGGTAGAGCTTCCAGATGTCCTTCTTGCCATAGAGCTCCAGCCAGGTGGCGGCCTTCTTTCCGGCTGCCGTCCGGGTCTGGGCGAGCGCGTGGACCTCGCGCAGTTCGCCGGCGCGCTCCTTCGCGGGAGGCGGTGCGGGGATCTGCCGCGCGGCCCAGGCGGTGAACGCCTTGTCGTCGCGGGTGGTGCCGTGTGCAGCCTTCCACTGGGCGAAGAGGGTGCCGGCCTTCGTGCGCTGGGCGTCGGCCTGCTTGCCGATCGTGGCGATGTCCGTGTCGGTGAAGAGCCGAGGCGGCGGATTCTGCTTGATGCGGTCGGTCGCCCCGGGCTTCTTCTGATCGGTGGCCAGACCCAGCTGCGGTCGTAGCAGTCCGAAGACGGCGGCCGAGACCGCGAGCAGGGCGATGACGGCGTACGGCCATTTGATGGTGCGCAGGACACTCATGCGGCGCGGGTCCTTTCGGGGAGCGGGCCCGGGTGGAAGTGGGTGCGGGCGAGGCGGCGTACGTCGTTGTCGGGCAGGCCTGGGGTGAGCAGGGACTGACCGACGATGTACTTGCTGAGGGAGACAGGCCGGGCGCCGAGGCCCAGGAGCAGCCGGTCGGCGGGGGCGGGCCGGGCGGTTCCCTTGGTCTCGACGAGGATGGTGTCCGGGTCGAGCGCCGCTGTGCTGTGGTCCTGGTGGCAGGTGAGGGCGCCGTCGAGGGTGATGCGTGTGCCGTGGTGGAGGTCGGCGAGGGCGGCGCGGACGTAGCGGATCTCGGCGGCCGGGGCCAGGTCGGCGGCGGCGACGGGAACGGCGGAGCGCCGTAGAACGTCGTCGACGAACTCGGCTGCCCGGTCGTCGAGTCGGCCGTACGACTGCTCGGCGGCCGGGAGGGCGTGCTTGACGGTGGCGCCCCGGCCGTCCTTGGTCTTCACCTCCACCCGGCACAGCCCGTCCTCCACGTAGAGGCGGGTGCGGATCTTCCAGCGGTGGCGGCGCCGCTGGACGTGCGCGCGCCAGGCGCCGAGCTGCGGGGTGTCGAAGTACATGCTGAGGTACGTCGTCGTTCGGCGGCCGTCCAGGTCGAGGACCCGGTGGGTGTCGGCGAGGCGGTCGACGAAGGCGCGGGCGCGGTCGAGCGGGATGAGGTACTTGCGGTCGGTGCGGTGCTGGAGGGCGGCTGCCGCGTCGACCTCGGCGAGGGTGGCGCCGGGCACGAGGGCCAGGCCGAGGTCGGTGGCGAGGGTGGTACCCACGGCCGGGGTCACGGCTACCGCCCCGCGTCCGCGGCGAGCGCGAGTTCGGGTTCGGGTTCCAGGGGCGCTGAGCCGGAATCCTGGGTGAAGGGATAGCGGGCGGAGACCCGGGTGGTCTCGCGGACGTAGTCGACCTCGTCGACGACCACCGAGAGGGGGGCCTGACCGAAACGCAGGGCGACGTCCTGGGTGATCAGGTCGGGGGTCGGGTAGATGCGGTCGAGGGTGAGTTTCACCGTGCGGGTCGGCATGTCGGCGGCAGGGGCGTCGACCAGCAGGACCGCGATCAGGACGGCCGCGACCAGGGCGATGACCAGCCAGTTCTGCCGCTGCGGCAGGCCCGCGCACAGGGCGACGACCAGGCTGACGAAGGTGTAGGCGACGTCCCGTAGGGTGAAGGCCGCGCTGCGCAGTCGGACCAGGGAGAGGATGCCGAACAGGCCGAAACCGACCCCGGCCGGGAACTTGCCGACGCTGATGGTGCTAATCGCGGCGAACAGGCCCAGGTTGAGCGCGGTCAGGACGAGCGGCATCCCGGGGGCGCTCGGGCGGCGGCGGTAGAGCCGGCCGGCCAGGATCATCAGGGCGATGACGTCCAGGCCGCCACGGGTCATCAGGTCGACGGGGGCGATGTGGTCGGTGATGCTCTTGGCGGCGAGCATCACCGGTATCGCTGTGTACATGGAGGTCCCTTCCCCGGCGGCGCGTCGGACGACGGACCGGCTCCCGATCCGCGGATCACCGCAACCTGAAGAAGGCTAGGGATGGCGCATTAACAGACCGTGAAGCCTTTGCGGCGTGCGGGATCGGCTCCCGGCGCGGACGCGAGGGAGTGCGCCGTACGCCAGGCGGTTAGCCTGGCCGCCATGCACTACCTGGTCGTCGACGACGAGACCCGCCTGACCGATCTGGTCGTCCTCTACCTCACCGAGTCCGGCCACACCGCCGAGGGCCGCTACGACGGACCCACCGGCCTGGCCGCCGCCCACGACCCCCGTGTCGACGCGGTCGTCCTGGACGTGATGCTCCCGGGCCTGGACGGGGTCGAGGTGTGCCGGACCCTGCGTGAGAAGGGCGTCGACGTCCCTGTCGTCCTGCTGACCGCGCGTGGGGCGATCAGCGAGCGGGTCGCCGGTCTCGACGCCGGCGCCGACGACTACCTCGTCAAGCCCTTCGCCATGGAGGAGCTGCTCGCCCGCCTGCGTGCGATCTCCCGGCGCCGCCTCGACACCGCGGGCCGCCGCCAGGTCGGCGACCTCGTCCTCGACCCCGAGCAGCAGCGCGCCTGGCGCGGGGACATCGAACTCGACCTGTCCCGAAGGGAGTTCGACGTGCTGCGGGTGCTGATGGAGAACGCCGGCCGGGTCGTCACCCGCCTCCGGCTCCTCGACGAGGTCTGGGACGGTGAGACCGACCTGCGCAGTAACGCCATCGACGTCCACGTCTCCAAGGTGCGTGCCAAGGTCGACCGGGCCTTCGACCGTACGACGATCACGACCTTGCGCGGACGCGGCTACCGCCTGGAGACCGCCCCGTGAGACCGCCCGGCCGTCGGCTGCGGGCGCGGCTGCAGCGGCTACCGGTCGTCACGCGTCTCGTGGTTGCGGTGGCCGTCACCATGTCCCTCGTCCTGACCGGTGCGGCGGCCCTCGTCTACTGGCGCGTCCAGAGCGCCCTGGACCGGCAGCTCGACGACGACCTGACCACCTACCGGCACTCCCTCGACCGGGCCGTACACAGTGGCTCCGCGCTCCCGCCTGGCCCAAGCGGCAGCCTGTACCAGGTGCTCGACGCACACGGGCGGGTGCTGGACGCCAGTGACGCCGTACGCCACGATCCGCTGCTCACTACCGCCGAACTGGGTGGCGTGACCGAAGGCCACCTCGTCCGGCGTGACGTCGGCTCCCTGCTGCCCATCACGCCCGACACCCTGCGCGTCCAGGCCACGCGAGTCACCGCCGCCGGGCAGCTGTGCGTCGTGGTCGCCGCGGTCAGGCGCGGCCACCGCGACGAGGCGTTGCGCGAGCTCCTGGCCCAGCTGGCCTTCGCCTCGGGCCTGACCCTGATGGCCGCCTCGTACGTCGGCTACCGGACCGCCCGTGCCGCCCTGCGCCCAGTCGAGCGCTACCGCAGCGGTGCCGCCGCCCTCGCCGACGGCGGCCAGGACGTGCGCCTGGACGTCCCGGCCGACCGCGACGACGAGATCACGCGTCTCGGCCACACCCTCAACCGCATGCTCGACCGGCTGGCCGCCTCCGCCGCCCGCGAGCACCAGTTCATCGCGGACGCCAGCCACGAACTGCGCACCCCGCTCACCCTGATGCGCGCCGAACTCGACGTCGCCCTGCACCGGCCACGCACCGCCGAGGAGTTGACGGACACCCTGCGCTCAGTGGACACCGAGGTCAGCCGACTGGTAACGCTGGCCGACACTCTCCTCGACCTGGAGCAGCTCGACAGCGGCGAACACATCCAGCGCACCGACGTCGCCCTGAGCCGCCTCCTCGACGACGCCTCCGCCCCCTACCGGACGGCCGCCGGACGCGACGGACGCACCCTCACCACCGCATACGACGAAACCTCTGTGCATGTCGATCCGCGCTGGCTGTGGACCGCCATCGGAACCTTGCTGGACAACGCCCTACGACACGGCGCCGGCGTGATCGGCCTGCGCGCCACGGTCCGGGACGGGCGGCTGCGGCTGTCCGTCACCGACGAGGGGCCCGGCTTCCCGGCCGACTTCCTCCCGCACGCCTTCGACCGCTTCACCCGCGCCGAGACCAGCCGCACGACCCCCGGCACCGGCCTCGGCCTCGCCCTGGTCGCCGCGGTCGCCGCCTCCCACGACGGCACCGTGCATGCCGAAAACACCTCGCCGGGCGCCGCCGTCACCCTGGACATCAGCTGCCGAGACGACGGCGTACGGCCCCGATGACCGGACCGGCGGCGATCAGCACCGCCGGCGCTGCGTATCCGTGGGTGAGGGTGGTCGCCGTGGCGACATCTGTGTCAGTAGGGCTTCTGCTGTCTCCCTCGTCACCGCTGTGTCCTCTGGGTCCAGCAGCCAACGCCACGTGCTCAGTGGTATGGAAACGTGGTCCAATTCCAAGCCGTATTAGCGGAACAATTCGCCCGGGCCGCCTCGCCGGGGACGTCCGGGTCGTACCCGCCCCCACACCCACGTGGCACGGAGAACCGTGCCGTCGAGGTCTTGCGTCCAGGCCCCCCGACCTGGTCAAGGGCGCGAACTTCCGCCGTGCGATCGGCCGGTGGCCCGGGATGCGATCCTTCGGAGACCGGACAGAGCCCTCGACTGGGCGGGGTCGGTCCCGGCGGGCCTCGACCGACAGCTCGATGGTGCGTCGATCCGGGTCGCGGTAGTCCAGCGGTACCTTCGCGGTCGCGCAGTCGAACCGACCGCCCTGGACGCAGGGGCGCCAGTCCAGCCGTGCGGCGGGTACCGAAGGTGACGGCGGGCCAACGGCCGGAGCGAGAGCCGGCCCGGTGAACATCGTCGGGCAGACCGCGGCTGCGGCGAGGGCCGCGGCACAACGCCGGCGGCTCGCCATGGATCCGGGTGCCGACATATTCGACCTTCCGTGGCCGGCCGATCCATCCCCCTCATTCCTGTACGCAGCTGCGCATATGGGTCAACGACACCGCGGCCCGCCCCGGGGCGCGCAAGCCGGCCGGAGCCGAACGGGCAGGCCGGTGTCCGTTCTGATTGACATACGCCCGGGCCGCCGCGCGGTGCGGCGCGACGGCTAGGGTGTGCGCAGTCAGGACCGAGTACATACATGGAGGGGTGGTCACGATGGCGGACATCGAGGCGGCCAAGAAGGCGTTCACGCGATTCGATGTCGACGGGGACGGGCTCATCACGGCGAGCGAGTACAAGAGCGTGATGGCGCAGCTCGGGGACTTCAACGTGACCGAGACCGTGGCGCAGAGCGTCATCAAGGCCGTCGACACCAACGGTGACGGCAAGATCTCGTGGGACGAGTTCTGGGCGGCCCAGCAGGCCTGACCGGGGGGCCGGTGCTCAGATCTCCTCGAGGAGGAGCTGGGGGACCTCGGCCGCGCCGCAGAGCCGCAGGGTGCGCGCGTGCAGACGCGGGCAGCGGATGGTGACGCGGTCGGCGGGGCCGAGGGACGCCACGTGGCGGATCAGGACGGATGCGCAGCGGGCGTCGATGAAGGAGAGCCGGGCGAGGTCGACCCGGCACGGCGGGCCGGCCGGCGCGGCGAAGGCGTGACAGACGGCCAGTTCGAAGTCGTTGCGGGTGGCAAGGTCGGCGTCGCCGCGCAGGACGAGGGTTCCGCCGGTCCGCTCCACGCGCAGCGCCCCGTGGCGCGGGCGCAGGCAGACCGGGTGGGCGGCCCGTACCCGGGCGAGGAGCGAGGCGGCGAAGCGCCGCTGGTCGTACTCGCAGATGGTGGTGAGGCCGAGGCCCGCCAGGACCGGGGTCATGGCCGCTTCGTGGCCGAGCAGGCGGTCCTGGTCGAGCCCGGGGCTCCGGGCCCAGGACATGTCGCCGGCGACGCGGAGACCGGAGAAGCCGTGCCGGTGGGCGGTGCTCGTGAGCGCGGCCCAGGCGGGCGCGGCGTCGTAGCCGGGGATCTCCGGGGTGATGACGAGGGCGCAGTGGCGTACCGCCTCGGCGGCGCGCACTCCGTGGGCGGTGAGCCGGGTGACGGCCTCGGCCGGGGGCGTGCCGGGGCCGGTGAAGAGCAGGACGCGCTCCCCGCGGGTGAGGCCGATCGCGGTGAATGCGGCGCGGATCTCCCAGCGGTCGTCCTCGTCCTGGAAGCCGAGGCAGGCGTGATCGCCGGACGCCATGCGGTCGACCGGGACAGTCCGGGTCGTGGTGCCGCTGTCCATGGGGGCGAACATACGCCCGGCCCTGTCGCGTGGCCGGGCGCTGAACGCCTTTGAGCGGAGCGTTCCGTTCCTGTCGGCGGTCTGTCCCCAACTGCCCCCGGCCGGACTGTCAGTGACCGGTGGGTTTCAGTGCGGCCGCCAGCCGGCGCCACTGCTCGCGCGGCAGTCCGGTCCGGTCCTCGCCCGTGGCGAGCACCTGGACGGCGACGTGGTCGGCGCCCGCGTCGAGGAAGGCGTCGATCCGCTCCCGCACCCGTTCCTCGTCGCCCCAGCCGAAGAGCGCGTCGACCAGACGGTTGCTGCCGCCGCCGGCGAGGTCGTCCTCGGTGAAGCCCAGTCGCAGACAGTTGTTGGTGTAGTTGGGGAGCGTCAGGTAGAACGCCAGCATCTCCCGGGCGGTCTCGCGGGCCCGCGTCGGGTCGGTCTCCAGGACGACCGTGAACTCCGGTGCCAGCAGCGGCCCCTCGCCCAGCGTGGCACGTGCCTCGGCGGTGTGCTCGACGGTGACCAGGTAGGGGTGGGCGCCCGCCGAGCGGTCGCGGGCAAGTTCCAGCATTCTCGGGCCGAGCGCGGCGAGCACCCGGTTCCCGGCGGGCGTCCCGGCGGCGTCCAGCTCGTCGAGGTAGCGGGTCATCGCGGCGTACGGGTGCTTGTACTGCTCGGCGAGCCGGGCGTGGCTGACCCCCAGCCCCAGCAGGAAGCGCCCGGGGTGGGCGGCTTCGAGGGCGCCGCAGCGGGCGGCGGTGTCCTCGGCCTCGTACTGCCAGATGCTGAGAATGCCGGTCGCGACGGTGATGGACGAGGTGGCAGCGATCAGGGGTGCCGCGTGCTCGACGCCGCTGCTGCCGCCGAGCCACAGGGCCCCGTACCCCAGTTCCTCCAATTCGGCAGCGGTCTCGGCGCGTTCCGCCGCGCGGGCCGGATCGGGGTCCCGCAGCCCGGCGTTCCACAGGCCGTAGCGCCCGATTGCGGGCGTCTGGCTGTCACTCATGGGTCTCCTCCCGCCGCGAAGTCCGTTTGAAGTCCGACGTCCTTCGTACCAAAACGGGGGTCGCGACCGGCGCATTCCCTCCCCGGCGGCGCGTCCGAGTGGCTCACCTGCCCGCGGCCGCTGCCCCGGCCGTGGCCCGCCGGGCCCGCGACAGGAGATTCTCAGGTGAATCACAGACAGCGGAAAGGGCGTTCTCAGGGGCGGCCCACAGGATTCAGGCATGACCGCGTCTCCTTCCCCCGCCGCCGCCGACCTCACTCGCCTCGACGGCTCGCCCGTGCGGGTACTCGTCGTCGACGACGAGACCGCACTCGCCGACCTGCTGTCCATGGCCCTGCGGTACGAGGGCTGGGACGTCCACACCGAGGGCACCGGCGCCGACGCGCTGCGCTCCGCCCGTGAGCTGCGGCCGGACGCAGTGGTCCTCGACGTCATGCTGCCCGACATGGACGGCCTGGGGGTCCTGGCCCGGCTGCGCCGGGAACTGCCGGACGTGCCCGTGCTGTTCCTCACCGCCAAGGACGCCGTGGAGGACCGCATCGCGGGCCTGACCGCGGGCGGTGACGACTACGTCACCAAGCCGTTCAGCCTCGAGGAGGTCGTGGCCCGGTTGCGCGGACTGCTCCGGCGGGCCGGCGCGGCCACCGCCCGCCAGGACTCGCTGCTGGTCGTGGGCGACCTCGTGCTCAACGAGGACAGCCACGAGGTCAGCCGCGGCGGCCGCGACATCCACCTCACGGCGACCGAGTTCGAGCTGCTGCGGTATCTGATGCGCAATCCGCGCCGGGTGCTGAGCAAGGCGCAGATCCTCGACCGCGTCTGGTCCTACGACTTCGGCGGCCAGGCCAACGTCGTCGAGCTCTACATCTCCTACCTGCGCAAGAAGATCGACGCGGGCCGCTCCCCGATGATCCACACCCGCCGCGGCGCGGGCTACCTGATCAAGCCGGGCGAAGCGGCGTGAGCCGGGCGGTCCTGCCCGGCGGCGGGGACGGCCCGCCCGTGCCGCCGAGGCCCGCGCGCCGGCCGGGCCACCGTCCGCGCAGGCGCCGGTCCCTGCGGACCCGGCTGGTGGTCTCCTCGGTCGCGCTCATCGCGATCGTGTGCGCGGTCATCGGTACCGTCACGACGCTCGCCCTGCAGTCCTTCCTCTTCGCGCAGCTGGACAAGCAGGTCAAGGCGGTCGCCACCCGGGCCCGGATGGACCCCGGATACGGCGGCACGCAACAGCCGGGCGCCGTGCCGATCGTCCCCGGGGCCGACGGTGCCGTCCGGCTGCGCTTCATCACCGGGCCCGGCATCGCCCCCGGCACCGTGGGCGCCCGGCTGGACGGGACCGGCGCGGTCACCGACGCTCCTGCTCGCGGGCATCGAGGCCGTGCGCGACCGCGACCCCGCCGGGGGGACCGCCCCGGGCGGGTGAGCCGGCCCCGTCCGGGCCGGGGAGTGCGGTGACGGTCGCCGTCACCGCGCCCCGGGGTCCCGCGGGACCGGACCTACGGGGCCAGTCGCGCCGGGAAGCCGCCCGTGGCGATGGGGCCCCAGCGTTCGGGGGTCACCCGCACCAGGGACTTGCCCTGCCTGACCATGGCGGCGCGGTACTCGTCCCAGTCCGGGTGCTCGCCCGCGATGTTGCGGTAGTACTCCACCAGCGGTTCGACGGAGTCGGGGGAGTCGATGACCTCGGCGGTGCCGTCGATCTGCACCCAGGGGCCGTCCCATTCGTCCGACAGCACGATCACGGTGGCGCGCGGGTCGCGGCGCGCGTTGCGGGCCTTGGCCCGCTCGGGGTAGGTCGAGACGACCAGCCGTCCCGCGTCGTCGACCCCGCAGGTGACGGGGGAGCCCTGGGGGCGGCCGTCGGCGCGCGTCGTGAGCAGCAGGGCGCGGTGGCGCGGTCGTACGAATTCCAGCAACTGGTCGAGTTGCACGCTGGTGTTGGTCGCGATGTTGGCAGCCATGACGGAAGCCTATGCTTCCCGCGGTTACGCGGCGGGCAGGGCCGTGCCCTGGACGGTCTGGATGTCGAGGCCGATCTTCAGCGTGGTGCCGACGGCCGCGATCCCGGCCCGTACGACCTGGTTGTAGTGCATCGCGAAGTCATCCCGGCGCAGTTCCGCCGTCGCGCGGAACGCGGCGCGCACACCGCCCCACGGGTCCGGGCCGGTGCCCAGATACGCCAGGTCCAGATCGACCGGGCGGGTGACACCGCGCATCGTCAGCTCCCCGTGGACGGTCCACCGGTCGCCGGGGGCCGGCTCCAGCGAGGTGCTGCGGTAGGTGAGCGTGGGGTGCGCCCGGGCGTCGAGGAAGTCGTCGGAGCGCAGGTGCTCGTCGCGCGTGCCGTTGCCGGTGTCGATCGACGCCGCGTCGATCACGGCCTCGACGGACGACGCGAGCGGCTGCTCCGCGATGTCGACCCGGCCCGCGAAGCTCTTGAAGCGGCCGTGCACGCTGGACAGGCCCAGGTGCTGGGCGACCGCGCCGACCTCGGAGTGCGCCGGGTCGATCGTCCACGGCCCGGGCGGCGGCAGTTCGATGCCTCCCGCGCGGGACAGCAGCACGGTCCCGAGCTCCGCGGAACCGGACGCGGTCACCAGTGCCGTCGACGCGGCGGGGCGGTAGCCGATCGCCGTCACGATCACGGTGTAGGCCCCGGGCGCCAGCGCGGCGGTGCGCACGGCGCCCTCGGTGTCCGCCGCCTCCCGGGCGATCTGCTGCCCGGTCATGTCGGTGACGGTCACCACGGCATGCGGCACCGCCCATCCGTCCTTCGTCCGGATCCGCCCGCGCAGCCCGGCTCCAGCCGTCGTGTTCATCAACCTCGCTCGCCTTCGGTGGGTGCCCCCGGTCGGGTCCGTCCGGACGGCCTCGGCCGTCCCTTGCTCCGGTCGCCCGGACAGGACCCTGTTTCCCCCGTTCACCGGTCCGTGCGTCTCCGCTGGCGCACCGGCCGATCGTTCACCCCTCGGGGTGGTTCAGTTCCACGTCGAAGCCGTCCTCGCGGCCGGCCGCGCCGCCGTTGCCGACGGTGACCTGCGTGGCCACCGGCGGGTAGCCGCTGGCGACCAGCGAGTACTCGCCCGCGTCCAGGTCGCCGAAGGCGTACGCCCCGTCGGTGCCGGTGGTGGCGGTGGCCACGACGTTCCCGGCCGCATCGATGAGCGTGACACGGGCCTCCGGGAGCGGGAGCCGGCCGGTGCCGCCGAGCACGGTGCCGCGCAGGGTGGCGCCGGTGCGGAGCGGGACCTCGACGTGGGTCGGGCCGTTGCCGGCGACCTCGACCGGCAGCGCGGCCGGCCGGTAGCCGGTGGCGTTGACGGCCAGGGTGAAGTCCCCGGCGGGCAGCTCGTCGAAGCCGAAGGCGCCGTCCTCGCCGGTGCCGCCGGTGGCCAGGACCTCGCCGCGGACGTCGGTCACCACGACCATGGCGCCCGCGACGGGGATCCCGCTCGCCTCGGCGACCACCGTGCCGGTGAGCCCGCTGGTGCCGGCCAGGACCACGTCGTACGGGACGGGCTCCTCGCCGACCACCACGGTGGACGCCTGCGGCTGGTGGCCGTCGGCGGCCGCGATGAGCACGTACGAGCCGGCGCCGGGCGCGCTCAGCGTGTAGCCGCCGTCCGCGCGGGTCGCGGCCCGGCCCAGCTGCCGGCCGGTGAGCGAGATCAGGGTGAGCGTGGCCCGCTCGACGCCCATGCCGTCGGAGTTGCGCACCTGGCCGTGGATCGCGGTGCCGCCCTGGTCCGGCAGGGCCGCCACGGGCGCGGCCACGGTGACCGCCTCGGCGGCCTCGGCCGCGGTCTTCGCGACGGTCTCGACCGCGGAGGCCTGGGCCGGTATGACCGCCTTCTGCTCGGCGTGGCCGGGCACACCGGCCGCCTGCTGCAGACCGCTCGCGGTCTTCAGCGGGACCTCCTTGATGAAGAGCACGAGCAGCAGCGCGAGGAACGCCACCGGGGCCGCCACCAGGAAGACGTCGCCGGCGCCGTGCCCGTACGCGGTCTCCACGACGTGGCGGATCGGCGCGGGCAGCGTGGCGAGGTCGGGGATGGCGCCGTCGGAGGTGCCGGTGGACTTCACGCCCAGGGCGGCCAGGCCGTCCTTGACGTAGTGCGTCACGCGGTTGCCGAGCACCGCGCCCAGCGCGGAGACGCCGATCGCGCCACCGAGCGTGCGGAAGAAGGTGACGACGGAACTGGCGGCACCGAGGTCGGCGGCCCCCACCTGGTTCTGCACGGCCAGCACCAGGTTCTGCAGCATCATGCCGACGCCGAGGCCCAGCAGCGCCATGAAGAGCGCCAGGTGCCAGTACGTGGTGTCGGACCGCAGCGAGCCGAGCAGGGCGAGGCCGCCGGTGAGCAGCACGCCGCCGGAGACCAGGAACGCCTTCCAGCGGCCGGTGCGGGTGATGATCAGACCGGAGGCGGTGGAGGAGACGAACAGACCGGCGATCAGCGGGATGGTCATGACGCCGGACATCGTCGGCGACTCGCCGCGCGCCAGCTGGAAGTACTGGCTGAGGAAGACCGTGCTGCCGAACATCCCGGTGCCGACGAACATCGAGGCGACCGAGGTCAGGCTGATCGTCTTGTTGCGGAACAGCCGCAGCGGCATGATCGGCTCGCTCGCGCGGGACTCGACCAGGACGAAGACCAGCACGAGCAGCAGCGCGCCCGCGACCATGGCGTAGGTCTGCCAGGAGATCCAGTTGTACTTGTCGCCGGCGAAGGTCACCCAGACCAGCAGCAGGCTGACGGCGGCGGTGACGAAGAAGGCACCCGCCCAGTCGACCTTGACCCGGCGCTTGACCACCGGCAGGTGCAGGGTCTTCTGCAGCACGATCAGCGCGACGATCGCGAAGGGCACGCCGACGTAGAAGCACCAGCGCCAGCCGAGCCAGTCGGTGTCGACGATGACGCCGCCGAGCAGCGGGCCGCCGACGGTGCCGAGCGCGAAGGCCGCGCCGAGGTAGCCGCTGTAGCGTCCGCGCTCGCGCGGGGAGATCATCGCGGCCATGATGACCTGGGTCAGCGCGGTCAGACCGCCGGCGCCGATGCCCTGGACGACACGGCAGGCGATGAGCATCCCGGCGTTCTGCGACAGTCCCGCGATCAGCGAGCCCACCACGTAGACCACCAGTGCCAGCTGGACCAGCAGCTTCTTGCTGAACAGGTCGGAGAGCTTGCCCCACAGCGGGGTGGTGGCGGTGGTGGAGAGCAGGGCGGCGGTGACGACCCAGGTGTAGGCGCTCTGGCCGCCGTTCAGATCGGAGATGATCTTCGGCAGGGCGTTGGAGACGATCGTGGACGACAGGATCGCCACGAACAAGCCGAGGATCAGCCCGGTGAGGGCCTCCATGATCTGCCGGTGCGACATGGGGGCCGCGTGTCCTGCGTGGGCATCGGTCCCCCGCACACCGGTGGGCGGTGCGGTTGTTGCCATCGTCATCCTCTTCACGTCGTGGAATGTGTACGGGGGCGGCAGGCGGCCGCGAAATCCGTTCGCAGCCGGTCCAGCAGCCGGGAGAACTCGGTGACGTCCTCGTCCGGCCAGTCCCTCAGGTGGTGGGCCAGCGCCTCGGCGACCCGGTCCTGGGCGGCGCGCAGCATGTCCACGCCGCCGGGGGTCAGGCGCAGCAACCGCGACCGCTTGTCGTGGGGGTCGGGCAGCCGGTCGATCCAGCCGCGCTCCGCGAGGTGGGCCACATGTCTGCTGGTGACGGACATGTCGACCTCCAGCAGCTCGGCCAGCCGGCTCATCCGCATCTCGCCGTGGCGGCTGATCACCGAGAGCACGCCGAGCGATGACGGCGGGCACTCCGGGGGGCAGGCACGGCTGAGCTCGCGGGCGACCACCGGGATCGCGCGCAGCTGGCTCGCGAGCTCCGCGAACTGCTCCTGCGTCGCCATGGCGCCTCGCTTCCGACTTGTTGGTTGCCTCAAGCAACCGTAGAAAATTTGGTTGTTGCAGGCAAATTCTTTCGGGTAAAAACCTCCAAAAGGAGCGACCCGCCTCCGGTCAAGGAAGGCGGGCCGTCGGGCAAAAGCACCAGGTCAGGCGGATGCCTCTGTCAGCCGCTCCAGCTCCGCGGCGGTCAGCTCCAGCGTGGCCGAGGCCAGCAGCGCGGGCAGCTGCCCGGGCGTACGGGCGCTGGCGATCGGAGCCGCGACGGTCGGCCGGGACCGCAGCCAGGCCAGCGCGACGCTCGCCGGCTCCACGCCGTGCGCCGCCGCGACCTCGTCCAGCGCGGCCAGCACCCGCGGCCCGCGCTCCGACTCCAGATAGGCGCCCGCGGCGCCCGCCCGGGGGCTGTCCACCGTGACGCCGGGCCGGTACTTGCCGGTGAGGAAGCCCCGCGCGAGGCCGAAGTACGGCACCGAGGCGAGGCCGTGCGCCTCGACGACCTCGCGCAGCGGGGTGGCGCCTGCCTCGTACTGCTCGCGTTCCACCAGGTTGTAGTGCTGCTGCAGCGCCACGTACTTCGCCAGCCCCTCGCGGTCGGAGAACTCCAGCGAGGCCGTCAGCCGCTCGGGGCTGATGTTGGAGGCCGCGATGTGCCGGACCTTGCCCGCGCGGACCAGCTCGTCCAGGGCGCCGACGATCTCCTCGACCGGGGTCTCGGGGTCGTCGAAGTGTGTGTAGTAGAGGTCGATGCGGTCGGTGCCCAGACGCCGCAGCGACTCCTCGGCCGCGGCCTTGATCGTGGCGGGCTTCAGGCCCTTGAAGTCGGGGTGGGAGCCGACCTTGGTCGCGACGATCACGTCGTCGCGGCGGCCGCGCTTGGCGAGCCAGGCGCCGATCACGGTCTCGGACTCGCCTCCCGAGTGACCGGGCACCCACGCCGAGTACACGTCCGCGGTGTCGACGAAGTTGCCGCCCGCCTCCGCGTAGGCGTCCAGCACCTCGAAGGAGGTCGCCTCGTCCGCGGTCCAGCCGAAGACGTTGCCGCCGAGGCAGAGGGGGAAGACGTCGAGATCAGAGTTGCCGATGAGTGCCATGTGGTCTTGGACGCCGCGAGGACGAGCGGTATTCCCCGGGGTATTCCCCCCGTAACCACCGGCCGGGGGTGACCTCGTCAACGTTACTTCGCTAGGGTCCTGCCCCATGACTACCCCTGACAACAACTACGACCCGGCCGGCAACACCCAGATGTTCCGCGCCTTCGTCGACGAGCAGCCCGCCGAGGCCCAGGCCTCCGGCGGCAACAAGACCGGGCTGGTCGTCGGCGTCATCGCGGCCGTCGTCGTGATCGCCGCCGTGGCCTGGTTCGCGCTCGCCTGACCGGCGCGGTACCCGATCCAACGACACCGGACGCCGGCGGTCGCCGGCCGTCCGGCAGCCGCCGTGCGCCCGCGCCCGGCGGCCGGACCCCGCTCAGCGGAACAGCGACGCCAACTCGACGCGCGAGCGCACCCCGAGACGGCTGAAGATGTTCCGCAGGTGGTACCCGACCGTCCGTGTGCTGAGCAGCAGCTGGTCGGCTGTCTGACGATTCGTGGCACCTTGCGCCACCGGCTCGGAGATCCTCGTCTGTTGCGCGGCCGGTTCGCGCCGGCCCACACTTCCGGCTGCCCGGGGAGCGGCGGAGCCTCAGGAGTCCTCGACGGAGACGTCCCTGGTCTCGACGTGCATGCCCAGCGGCACCCGCCATGCGTCCACGCAGACCTCCCAGGTCTGCGTCGCCTTCCTGCCGCCGGGCACGGGCACCGGCGCGGCGCGGGTGCTCTCCACCGTTCCCCAGTCGATGCCCAGCAGGCCGATGATGTGCGTGCCGAACACGACCGTGCCCTTCGTCGCGGCACGGCCCCCGGTGTTGGCGAGGGTGACGGTGACCTTCTCGCACCAGCGGTCGGCGGCCGCCGCGCGCTCGACAGCGCTCACCACCAGGTGCGCCGGCGCGCCGGGCGCCGGTGCGGACGAGGAGGGCGCGGTGCCGTCCGGGGCGGGACGTTCGGCGGGGGTGCCGGGCGCCGTCGTCGGCGCGCCGCCGTCGTGTTGTGGCGGGCCGGTCGTGGCGCCGGGCCGCTCCGGCGGATCCGCAGGCTGCGTGGAACCGGTGCCGCCGACTTTCGGCGCCCCCGGCCCGGAGGGCGCAGTGCGCCCGGGTGCGGCCGGCGCGGTCGTACGGCCGTCCAGCGGCACGAGGTCCACCGCCCCGGAGGGCGGGGCGTTCACCGAGGAGCCGCCCGCCGGGCCGGGCGCGCCGACGGCCACGTAGCCCGCGCCGCCCCCGTCGCAGTCCGGACCCAACGCGGCGAAGGTCCCCAGGCAGACGACGGCCGCCGAGGCGGCGGCAAGCGCGCCCCGGCGGCCCGGTGGTATGTGCACCATCCTGCCAGTGTACTGACGAACCGTCAGGAATAAACCGCCCGGTCTCTCCGTCAGCGGAACGACCGCCCTACTGCTCGGCGGTGAGGCCCTCGCGCAGTTGCGCCAGGGTCCGGGTCAGCAGCCGGGAGACGTGCATCTGCGAGATGCCGACCTCCTCGCCGATCTGCGACTGCGTCATGTTGGCGAAGAAGCGGAGCATGATGATCCGCCGCTCCCGCGCGGGCAGCTGGGCGAGCAGCGGCTTGAGCGACTCGCGGTACTCCACGCCTTCCAGCGCGGTGTCCTCGTAGCCCAGCCGGTCGGCCAGCGAGCCCTCGCCGCCGTCGTCCTCCGGGGGCGGGGAGTCCAGCGAGCTGGCGGTGTAGGCGTTGCCGACCGCGAGGCCGTCGACCACGTCCTCCTCGGAGACGCCCAGCGCGGCGGCGAGCTCGGAGACCGTCGGCGAGCGGTCGAGCTTCTGTGCGAGCTCGTCGCTGGTCTTGGTCAGCGCCAGCCGCAGCTCCTGCAGCCGGCGCGGTACCCGCACCGACCACGAGGTGTCGCGGAAGAAGCGCTTGACCTCGCCCACGATCGTGGGCATCGCGAAGGTGGGGAACTCCACGCCGCGGTTGCAGTCGAAGCGGTCGATCGCCTTGATCAGGCCGATCGTGCCGACCTGGACGATGTCCTCCATCGGCTCGTTGCGGCTGCGGAAGCGTGCTGCCGCGTAGCGGACCAGCGGCAGGTTCAGCTCGATGAGCGTGTCCCGTACGTACGCCCGCTCCGGGCTGTCGTCCGGCAGTTCGGCGAGCCGCAGGAACAGGGAGCGGGAGAGCGTGCGGGTGTCGACGCTCGTGTCGATGGCCTCGATCGTGCTGTCGACGGCGGTGGTGTCGGCGACGGCGGTGCCGGCGGTGTCGATGGCCTTGCCGTCAGGAGCATCGTGCGGCGCGTCGGTGTTCAGCACCTTCGGACTGCCCACTTCTACGGACATGCCACCCCCTTGAGGTCGCGGACGGGTGTCGCGGGCGACGGTTCGTTCCTCCACTGGAATACCGGAGGCCGGACCGCGACAAACGCGGTTCCCGCAGAATGTCACATGTCGGCAACACGCTGTAGCGCCATGTCGACTTATTTCTTGGGGGGTGGGTAGTCCGCAAGGGTTACGATTCGAGCTGATTTGCGGATCGGAGTCTGGCGAAGCTGCGCGAGAGCAGGCGGGAGACGTGCATCTGCGAAACCCCCAGTTCGGCACTGATCTGCGACTGCGTCAGATTGCCGAAGTAGCGGAGCAGCAGGATCCGCCGTTCCCGCTCGGGGAGCTGCACCAGCAGGTGCCGCACCAGGTCCCGGTGCTCCACGCCGGTCAGGGCCGGGTCCTCGTACCCCAGCCGGTCCAGCAGCCCGGGCGCCCCGTCGCCGCCCTCCTGGGCCGCCTCCAGGGACGTGGCGTGGTACGCCCGCCCGGCCTCCAGGCAGGCCAGCACCTCGTCCTCCGAGAGCTTCAGCCGGTCGGCGATCTCGGCGGTGGTGGGGGTGCGTCCGTGGGCCACCGTCAGGTCCTCGATGGCGCCGCTGACCTGGACCCACAGCTCGTGCAGCCGGCGCGGGACGTGGACGGTGCGGACGTTGTCCCTGAAGTAACGTTTGATCTCGCCGACCACGGTCGGCATCGCGAACGTGGGGAACTGCACCCCGCGTTCCGGGTCGAAGCGGTCGATGGCGTTGATCAGCCCGATCGTCCCGACCTGGACCACGTCCTCCATCGGCTCGTTGCGGCTGCGGAAGCGCGCGGCCGCGTACCGCACCAGTGGCAGGTTCACCTCGATGAGGGAGGCTCTCACCCGCGAGTGCTCCGGGGTGCCCGGCTCCAGGCCCGACAGCTGGTCGAACAGCACCTGCGTCAGGGCGCGCGCCTCCACCGCGTTGCTGTTGGTGCTCCCGCGGTTCCCGCCCCCGGATCCCGTGCCGGTCCCGCCGCCGGAGCCTGCCCCGGCCCCTGTGCCGGTCCCGCCGCCGGTCCCTGTGCCGGCTCCTGCGCCGGTCTCTGCGCCGGTCTCTGCGCCGGTCCCGCCGCCGGCTCTCGTGCCGGCCCCGCTGTCGCCTCCGGTGATCGCTGGTGACGCCGTTCGGGCCGACACGGACATGCCACTCCTCATCGGTCCACTCATCCGGCAAAAGCGGTCATAGCATCACAATTCATGTGGACTGTGTGCAAGCGAGGCGCGGCCCTCCGTGAAAAAGCCCTCCGCCCGGCGGGCGAAGGGCTGTGCGGGAGGGGCGGGGCCGGACCGGGCTCCGCCGGGTGTCACTCGAACACGTAGTCAGCGACCACCCACGTGGAGAACTCGCGCCACAGCGCCACCCCGGCCTGGTGTGCGGGGTGCTCCAGATAGATCTTGAGCGCGTCGGCGTCCGCCACCGAGGAGTTGATGGCGAAGTCGTGGGCGATCGGGCGGTCCGAGATGTTCCAGCCCAGTTCCCAGGAGGCCAGTTCCGGGATGAGCCCGCCGAGCCGTTCGAAGGCCTCGACGCCGGCCACGACTCTCGGATCGTCGCGCTCGACGCCCTCGTTGAGCTTGAAAAGGACCAGATGGCGTATCACGGCGCTGTGCTCCTCACCGGCTTCCGGCCGGTCAGTTGACCAGCGCGGTCATGAACTCACCGACGCCCTTTGCGGCGTCCGATATGCCCTGGAAGCCTACCTGTACGAGATCGGCGGCGCGTGCCGGCGACGTGATGATCGTATAGAGCACGAAAGCCACGATGACGTACATGGTGATTTTCTTCGCCTGCGCCATGGCTGGAGTGTATCCACCGGATGGCCCAATCAGACCGGACGGCGGAACGCGTCCTTGTGGGTGACCCGCGTGTGACGCTCGCCACATCCGCCCCCGGGAAGCGGCGGGGCGGGGCCGCGGAAACGACGAAGCGCCCGGTCCGAAAGGAACGGGCGCTTCGCGGTGATTACTCGCAGCGGTAGCGGTGGGATTTGAACCCACGGAGGAGTTGCCCCCTCACACGCTTTCGAGGCGTGCTCCTTAGGCCGCTCGGACACGCTACCGAGAGAGAGCTTAGCGGACGTCCGGGTGTGCTCCGAAATCGTTTGATCGGAAGAAGCGGGTGAGGAGCTCACCGCACTCCCCGGCGAGCACGCCGTGGATCACTTCGGGGCGGTGGTTGAGACGGCGGTCGCGGACGAGGTCCCACAGGGAGCCCGCCGCGCCGGCCTTCTCGTCGAGGGCCCCGTAGACGACGCGGTCCAGGCGGGACAGCACGATGGCGCCCGCGCACATCGTGCAGGGCTCCAAGGTCACCACGAGCGTGCAGCCGGTCAGCCGCCACTCGCCGAGCGCCTTGGCCGCCTCGCGGATGGCGAGCACCTCCGCGTGGGCGGTCGGATCGCCGACCGCCTCGCGTTCGTTGCGGCCGCGGCCGATGACCGTGCCCTGCGGGGACAGCACCACCGCGCCCACCGGCACGTCGCCGGTGCGCGGGGCGAGCGCGGCCTCCTCGAGCGCGAGCCGCATCGGGGAGACCCAGGGGTCGCGCAGCGGATCGGGCGGACCGGTCAGCGGACCGCCTCCAGGACGTCGGCGCAGCCCAGCGAGTCGGCGATCTCCCCGAGCGCCTCCCCGGTCAGCGCCCCGTCGCCGCTGAGGGCCAGCAGTTCCTTGTCGCTCATGCCGAAGTCCGCCAGCAGCTCGGCGTCGCCGAGCGGGCCCACGGGGACGTGCACCTCCGTCGGGCCGGGGACCACGTCGTCGTCGAGGTCGTCGGCGTCACCTTCCTCGGTGCCGTCGAGGTCGACGATCTCGTCCAGGTCCTCCGGGTCGCGGCCCAGCAGCTCGTCGGTCAGCAGGATCTCCCCGTACGAGCTCCGGGCCGCCGCGGCGGCGTCGGAGACGTAGATCCGCGGGTCCTCCTCACCGTCGACGCGGACGACGCCGAACCAGGCGTCCTCCTGTTCGATGAAGACCAGGACCGTATCCTCCTCGGCTGAAGCCGCCCGGGCCAAGTCGGTCAGGTCGCCGAGGGTTTCCACATCGTCGAGATCGGTCTCGCGCGCTTCCCAACCGTCCTCGGTGCGCGCGAGCAGTGCGGCGAAGTACACCGTGACTCTCCCACAGGTCTCAGGCCGTCCGGACTTTCGGGCGGGAGCCGAATGATCTGGCGCAGGTCCCCGCCCACACTCGGCATCGTGGCAGAAACCTCGGCTTTGCGAAGGGTCTTCCGCGCTGCGTCGTGTGAGGCCTTCCGGCTTTTTTCCGCGGGGCGGCCTGCGCGGACCCGCCGGCGCCCGCCAGGTACGGACATTGTGCCGACCTGGGGACTACCAGCGGAACGTCCGCATCCGCATCTGCTGGCGCGCCCGTGCCGCGCGCGCCCGGCGCGGCTGGACGCGGTCGCGGAGTTCCTTGGCCTCGTTCAGCTCGCGCAGGAACATGGCGCGGCGCCGTCTGCGTTCGGCGTCACGCTCTTGCTGCGTACGGGCGTCGCCCGTGTCGTCCGCGCCGGCGCCGTCGCTGCCGCGCTCCGCCATGGGGCACCACCCCTAGAGATCCACGTGCCCGGCCGGGACAGTCCGGGCGTAAGTGCACGCTTTCCCTCTTCAGGGTGGTTCAAAGCCTGGCCGGGCGTATACGCCGGGCGGGCCCGGGCCCAGGGCGAACGTTAGAGTCGTGGACATGCGGATCCACGTCGTCGACCACCCCCTGGTGGCGCACAAACTCACCACCCTGCGCGACGAGCGCACCGACTCGCCGACCTTCCGGCGGCTGGCCGACGAGCTGGTCACCCTGCTCGCCTACGAGGCGACCCGTGACGTGCGCACCGAGCAGGTGGACATCACCACGCCGGTCGCGAGCACCACGGGCGTACGCCTGTCCCACCCCCGCCCGCTGGTGGTGCCGATCCTGCGGGCCGGGCTCGGCATGCTGGAGGGCCTCGTGCGCCTGCTGCCGACCGCGGAGGTCGGCTTCCTCGGCATGATCCGCGACGAGCAGACCCTGGAGGCCAAGACGTACGCCACCCGCATGCCGGACGACCTGTCCGGCCGGCAGGTGTACGTCCTGGACCCGATGCTGGCCACCGGCGGCACCCTGATCGCGGCGATCGACCTGCTGATCGAGCGCGGCGCCGACGACGTGACGGCCGTGGTGCTGCTCGCGTCCCCGGAGGGCGTGGAGGCGATGGAGCGCGCCCTGGCCGGCAAGCCCGTCACCGTCGTCACGGCGGCCGTCGACGACCACCTCAACGAGAACGGCTACATCGTCCCGGGCCTGGGCGACGCGGGCGACCGCCTCTACGGCACGGCCGGCTGACGACCGGCCGCCGCACGTCCGGCGGCCGCACCTTCGGCCGCCCGAACGGCGCACCGCACCGGCCGCCGCGGCATGAGCGTCGCGCGGCCGGTCACCGGCGACGGGCTCTAACAGGTGCCCGGGCTCGGGGCCGCGCTCGGGCGGGCCAGGACGGCGAGGGCCTTCTCGACGGCCTTCTCGCCCGAGAGCTTGGTGAAGCCCTTGCCGAGCATGAGGTCCACCGTCCCGGTGGGGCGCTTGGAGCCGGCGGCGGCCGGCTTCAGCGTGGTCGTGCCCTTGATCTGGGCGCTGACCAGCTTCATGGCGGCCTCGGCCTTGGGGCCGTGGCCGCCGATGAGCAGCGCGGCCACCTTCACCTTGCGGTCGTACTCGGGGTCGGCGTTGCCGAAGGTGCCGACCTTGAAGCCGCGCGCGGCGAGCTGGTCGGCGGTGTCCTTGGCGAGGCCGCCCTTGGCGGTCGCGTTGTAGACGTTGATCGTGAGCTGCCCGGGCTCCGGGAAGGCGGTGGGAACCGTCGAGGCGGGGCCGGGAGCGGCACCGGCTTTGCAGGTGTGTTCCTTGGCGGCGTTGGCGGCCTTGGCGGCCTCGGTCCTGGGCGCCGTGGACTTGCCGCCGAAGACGTCGACCAGTTGCAGCGTGCCCCAGCCGGCGAGGCCGGCCACGGCGACGGCCGCGACGACCGCCGCCACGATGCGCACCCGGCTGCGGGGACGGCGCATCCGCGGGTACTGGTTCCCGGTGACACGGTACTTTCCGCCCATGCCGGGGGGCGTCAGCATGCTCATGTGCGCAGCGTAGTGCGATAACCGCCCCGGGCCTACTAAACGATCAACCAATCGGGGTCAATGATGGGTACTTGAACCCGAAAGGGCGAAAGCGTCCTGAGTGGGGGTCAGTCCATCTCCAGCACCCGGGCGTGCAGCACCTGCCGCTGCTGCAGCGCCGCGCGCACGGCCCGGTGGAGGCCGTCTTCGAGGTAGAGGTCGCCCTGCCATTTCACGACGTGCGCGAACAGGTCCCCGTAGAAGGTCGAGTCCTCGGCGAGGAGGGTCTCCAGGTCGAGCTGCCCCTTGGTGGTGACCAACTGGTCGAGGCGTACCGGACGTGGGGCGACGTCCGCCCATTCACGGGTGCTTTTCCGGCCGTGGTCGGGGTACGGCCGCCCGTTTCCGATGCGCTTGAAGATCACACGGAAAGCCTACCGGGCAAGGGCGTACGGGCGCAGCAATGGCGCAGGAGTGCGATGGTGGGCAAATACGGTGATAGCGGGAGCAGCGGAGCAGCCCATGACCACGCCGACCCCACCCGGTGCCGCCGGGACCATCGCCGAGGGCTATGCCTTCACCGGACCCGCGCTCGAACTCGGCGCGCTGCTGTGGGAGGGCGGCGTCCTGCCCGGCTCCCCCGTCCGCGTCCCGCTGGCCGTGCTCAACCGGCACGGGCTCGTCGCGGGCGCCACCGGCACGGGCAAGACCAAGACGCTGCAACTGATCGCCGAGCAGCTGTCGGCCAACGGCGTGCCCGTCTTCCTGGCCGACATCAAGGGCGACGTCTCCGGCATCTCCGCCCCGGGCGTGTCCGGCGACCGTATCGCGCGGCGGGCCGCCGAGGTGGGGCAGGAGTGGAGTCCGGCCGGCTGTCCCGCCGAGTTCTACGCCCTCGGCGGCATGGGCCGGGGCATCCCGCTGCGGGCGACGGTGACGAGCTTCGGGCCCGTGCTGCTCTCCAAGGTGCTGGGCCTCAACACCACGCAGGAGCAGTCGCTCGGCCTGATCTTCCACTACGCGGACACCAAGGGCCTGGAACTGCTGGACCTGAAGGACCTGCGGGCCGTGGCCACCTTCCTCACCTCCGACGAGGGGAAGGGAGAGCTGAAGGGGATCGGCGGGGTCTCGCCGGCGACGGCCGGGGTGATCCTGCGGGCGCTGACGACCTTCGAGGCGCAGGGGGCGGGTGCCTTCTTCGGCGAGCCGGAGTTCGACACCGCCGAGCTGCTGCGGACGGACGGCGACGGGCGGGGGATCGTCTCCGTACTGGAGCTGCCGGCCGTGCAGGACCGGCCGCAGCTGTTCTCCACCTTCCTGATGTGGCTGCTGGCCGACCTCTTCGAGGATTTGCCGGAGGTCGGTGACGTGGACCGGCCCAAGCTGGTCTTCTTCTTCGACGAGGCGCACCTGCTCTTCAGCGGGGCGAGCAAGGCGTTCCTGGAGGCGATCACGCAGACCGTGCGGCTGATCCGCTCCAAGGGCGTCGGGATCTTCTTCGTGACGCAGACGCCGAAGGACGTGCCCGGCGCGGTGCTCGGCCAGCTCGGCAACCGGGTGCAGCACGCGCTGCGCGCCTTCACCCCGGAGGACGCCAAGGCGCTCAAGGCGACGGTGCGCACCTTCCCCACCTCCCCGTACGACCTGGAGGAACTGCTCACCGGACTCGGCACCGGAGAGGCCGTGGTCACCGTGCTCGACGAGGAGGGCGCCCCCACCCCGGTCGCCGCGACCCGGCTGCGGGCGCCGCGATCGCTGATGGGGCCGGCCGACCCGGCGGCGATGGACGCGGCGGTCAGGAACTCGCAGCTGTACGGGCGCTACGCCCAGGCGGTGGACCGGGAGTCGGCGTACGAACGGCTGAGCGAGCGGCCCGCGCCGGGGCGGACGCCCGCGTCCGCCCCGTCCCCCGGCACCCGTGGGCGCGGGGAGCGGGCGGAGGAGGAACCGGGTGTCGTGGAGCAGGTGATGGGCAGCGGTGTCTTCCAGTCGCTGGCCCGCTCCATCGGCACCCAGATCGGGCACGAGATCACCCGGTCCCTCTTCGGCACGTCCAAACGCAGGCGCCGCTAGCGCCGACGGGCTCCGGACCCGCCTAGTCGCGCACGGACCCGGTGTCGTAGGCGTAGTGGCCCACGGCGTCGGCGATGACGTCGATGTTGACGTCGAAGGCCCTCATGTCGATGTTGCCGAGGTCGTCGCAGGCCTGGTGGTAGCAGGAGTCGTAGGCGACGCCCGCCGTGCCGCCGTAGCGGGCGGCCTGGGCCTCGGTCTTGATCCCCTCGGCGCCGGTGAAGGTGCCGCCGGCGGGGATGCCCGCCTCGATGAAGGGGCCGTAGTCGGAGCGGCCGGTGAAGTCCGTGCCCTCGTGCGGGACGCGGCGGCCGTCGAGGAAGTCGTTGATGCCCTTCTCCAGCTGGGCGGAGCCCTCGGGGCCGGGCCCGGAGCCGACGCCGTCGGAGTCGTCGCCGTCGTAGACGAAGTAGGCGGCGTTGGGCGAGGCGATCATGTCGAAGTTGAGGTAGAGCGCGATCTGCGCGCGCTGCGCGTCGCTGAGCCCGGCGACGTACGCCTCGGAACCGAGCAGTCCGTACTCCTCGGCGGACCACCAGGCGAAGCGGACCTTGTTGGCGGGCTTGGCGTGGGAGTCGGCGAGCTCCAGGGCGACCTTGAGGTTCCGTGACAGTGCGTGACGTGCTGGGAACGGACGGGCGTTGCTGCGCCACGGAAGGGTGATGCCTTGGTCAAGGAATGGAGCAGGGTGCGGGCGGGACGGGCCGGTTCAGGACTCCTTCGCGGCCTTCGCCTCCTTGGCCGCCCGCTTCAGCTCCTGCTTGTAGGCCCGCACCTTGTCCAGTGCCTCGGGGCCGGTGATGTCGGCAACCGACCGGTACGAGCCCCGCTCCCCGTACGTGCCCGCCGCCTCCCGCCAGCCCTGCGGCGTCACGCCGAACTGCTTGCCCAGCAGGGCCAGGAAGATCTGCGCCTTCTGCTTGCCGAAACCGGGCAGCTCGTTGAGCCTGGCCAGCAGCTCCCGGCCGTCGGAGACCTCGCGCCAGATCGCCTCGGCGTCGCCGTCGTAGTGCTCCACCAGGTACTGACAGAGCTGCTGGATCCGCTTGGCCATCGAGCCCGGGTAGCGGTGGACGGCCGGTTTCTGCGAGAGCAGCTCCGAGAAGGCCTCGGGGTCGTAGGCCGCGATCTCCTCGCAGTCGAGGTCGTCGCCGCCCATGCGCTGCGCGATGGTGTACGGGCCGGAGAAGGCCCATTCCATGGGGACCTGCTGGTCGAGCAGCATGCCGACGAGGGCGGCGAGCGGGCTGCGGGAGAGCAGGGCGTCGGCCTCGGGCTGCTGGGCGAGGCGGAGTGTGGTTGCCATGCACCGATGATCTCCCCTGCCGGGGTTTGACGCCCGCGTATCACCCGGACGGCGCAGCGCGGATGGCCGTACCCGCCATCCGGGCGGACCGTGTGGAGTGTCCGGGCAGCGAGCCCGGGCGGCAAGGGATGGGAGCCATCTCATGAGTCAGCAGACGCAGCCGGTCACCAAGCACCCGCACTCCGGGTGGGCGACGGGCGGTACCACTTTCGCCGGGATCCTGCTGATCGTCTCCGGTGTCGTGATGATCTTCGAAGGCATCTCCGCCATCGCCAAGGACGACATCTGGGTCCGCCTCGGCGACTACGTCTTCAAGTTCAACCTGACGGCCTGGGGCTGGATCCATCTCGTGCTGGGCGTGCTCGTCATCGTGGTCGGCGCCGCCCTGCTCCAGAACGCCCCCGACTGGGCCCGGGTCGCGGGTGTCGCCCTGGCGGCGTTCAACATCATCGTGAACTTCGCCTGGATGCCGTACACCCCGGTGTGGGCGATCATCGTCATCGCCCTCGACGTCTTCATCATCTGGGCGCTGTGCCGGAGCTGGGGGGAGCAGCGGGCCTGATCCCCGGCGGACGGACGACGGCCGAGGGCCGGCCCGCGGCGCGCGGGCCGGCCCTCGGGTGTGCCGGAACCGTTTTCACCCGTTCGTATGGGTTGTCCGTCATGCCGGATAGCGCCCATGGTCCCGGGTAGCGCTGAACGAGTGACGCAGCCATTCGAACTGCCCGACTTCTACCTGCCGCACCCGCCGCGACTGAACCCCCATGTGGAGGAGGCCCGGGAGCACTCCAGGACGTGGGCACGCGACATGGGGATGCTCGAGGGTTCGGGCATCTGGGACACCGGCGACCTCGACTCGCACGACTACGCGCTGCTGTGCGCGTACACGCACCCGGACTGCTCCGGGCCGGCGCTGTCCCTGGTGACGGACTGGTACGTGTGGGTCTTCTTCTTCGACGACCACTTCCTGGAGACGTTCAAGCGCACGCAGGACCGGGAGGGCGGCAAGGCGTACCTGGACCGGCTGCCGGAGTTCATGCCGATGGACCTGGCGCAGGGGATGCCCGAGCCGGCCAACCCGGTGGAGGCGGGCCTCGCCGACCTGTGGGCGCGCACCGTGCCCGCGATGTCCCTGGACTGGCGCAGGCGCTTCGCCGAGAACACCGAGCACCTCCTCAACGAGTCGCTGTGGGAGCTGTCCAACATCAACGCGGGCCGGGTGCCCAACCCGGTGGAGTACATCGAGATGCGCCGCAAGGTCGGCGGCGCGCCCTGGTCCGCGGGGCTGGTGGAGTACGCGGCCGGGGCCGAGGTGCCGGCCGTGGTCGCCGGGGCGCGGCCGCTGCTCGTGCTGCGGGACGCCTTCTCCGACGGGGTGCACCTGCGCAACGACCTGTTCTCGTACCAGCGCGAGACCGAGGAGGAGGGGGAGCTCAGCAACGGCGTGCTGGTCCTGGAGTCCTTCCTGGGCTGCACGACGCAGGAGGCCGCGGAGTCGGTCAACGACCTGCTGACCTCCCGGCTGCAGCAGTTCGAGAACACCGTCCTCACCGAGCTGCCGCTGCTCTTCGCCGAGCACGGGCTCGACCCGGAGCAGTGCGCGCGCGTGCTGGCGTACGTCAAGGGCCTGCAGGACTGGCAGTCCGGCGGCCACGAGTGGCACATGCGCTCCAGCCGCTACATGAACGGCGGCGGAGCCGGTGCCCGGGACGCCGGGTGGTCGCCGTTCGCGCTGCCCGGCGGGCTCGGGCTGTCGGCGGGCACCGTGCGGACCACCGGGCGCGCCGAGGCCGCCCGCGCCCGCGGCTTCCGCCATGTGCCGCGGCGCACCGGGCCGACCCCGCTGCCCGACTTCCTCATGCCCTTCCCGGCCACGCTCAGCCCGCACCTGGACGCCGCCCGGCGCCATGTCGTCGACTGGGCGCACCGGATGGGCCTGCTGATGCCGCAGCCCGGGGTCCCGCACTCCCACGTGTGGGACGAGCACAAGCTGGTCGCCTTCGACTTCCCGCTGTGCGCCGCCGCCATCCACCCCGACGCGCCCGCCGAGGGGCTGGACCTCACCTCGGGGTGGCTCACCTGGGGCACCTACGCGGACGACTACTTCCCGGCGGTGTACGGGCGCACCCGCGACCTGGCCGGCGCCCGCGCGGCCAACGCGCGCCTGCCGGCCTTCATGCCGGTCGACGGTTCCGCCGCCCCGGCCCCGGCCACCGCCCTGGAGCGCGGCCTGGCGGACCTGTGGGCGCGCACGGCCGGGCCGATGGAGCCGCAGGCGCGCCGCCGGTTCCGCGCCGCCATCGAGAACATGACCGGCAGCTGGCTGTGGGAGCTGGCCAACCAGGCGCAGAACCGCGTCCCCGACCCGGTCGACTACCTGGAGATGCGCCGCCGCACCTTCGGCTCCGACCTGACGATGAGCCTGTGCCGGCTGGGCCACGGCAAGCAGGTGCCGCAGGAGGTCTACCGCTGCGGGCCGCTGCGGTCGCTGGAGAACTCCGCCGCCGACTACGCCTGCCTGATGAACGACGTCTTCTCGTACCAGAAGGAGATCGAGTACGAGGGGGAGATCCACAACGCCCTTGTGGTGGTGCAGAACTTCTTCGACTGCGACGAGGCGGCCTCGCTCGCCATCGTCCACGACCTGATGACCGGGCGGATGAGGCAGTTCCAGCACGTCGCCGCGAACGAACTGCCTTTGCTGTACGACGACTTCGGGCTCGGCGCGGAGGCGCGGGCGGTGCTGGACGGCTATGTGCGCGAGCTGGAGAACTGGCTGGCGGGCATTCTGACCTGGCACCGCGGCTGCCGCCGCTACGACGAGGACGAACTGCGCCGCCCGGTGGGGGGAACCCGGCTGCCCGCCGGTCCGACCGGGCTCGGCACGGCCGCGGCGCGGCTGGCGGTCCTGGCCGCGCGCTAGCCGGACGGGGCGCGGACAGCGGGGTCCGCGCCCCCATGGCCTCACACCTCGCGCCGCAACAGGAAGGAGAGCAGCGTCCGCAGTTCGCCCGTCGGCCCGGGTGCCAGGGGCGCACTGTCGAGGCAGGCGTCCACGGCGGCGAGGTGCCGGCGGGCCTCGTCGAGGGCGGCGGCGCGGCCGCCGGCCTCCTCGATCAGCGCGGCGGCGTCGCGGGCACCGGCCGCGTCCAGGGCGCCGGGAGCGGACAGCAGCCCGGCGAGCCGCCGGGCGGCAGGACCGCCGGGGCTCCAGACGCGGGCGTTGAGCGCGGCTATCACAGGGAGGGTCTTCTTCCCCTCCCGCAGGTCGCCGTGGACGGGCTTGCCGGTCACGGCGGGATCGCCCCAGATCCCCAGAACGTCGTCCACCACCTGGAAGGCCACACCCAGGTGCCGCCCGGCCCGCTCCAGCGCGGCGGCCGTCTCCGGCGGCGCCCCGCCGAGCACGGCGCCCAGCGCGGTCGCGCAGCCGAGCAGCGACCCCGTCTTGCGCTCGGCCATCGCCCGGTACTCCTCCGCCCCTACGGCCTCCGGGCCGGTCCACGGGCGCGACGCGAAGAGCAGGTCGTCGGCCTGCCCGTGCACGAGGTCGTTCAGCGCAGCCGACAAGTGCCTTACAGCCGCCGGGCCGTGGGGGCCCGGGGCGGCCGCCAGCGTCCCCACGGCGAGCGCGAACAAGGCGTCGCCCGCGAGCACGGCCGGGCCCGTGCCGTACGCCTTCCACACGGCGGTGCGGCCGCGCCGGGTCGCGTCGCCGTCCATGATGTCGTCGTGCAGGAGCGAGAAGGCGTGCACCAGTTCCACCGCGACCGCGCCGGCGACCCCCGCCCCGCCGGGCACTCGGGCGGCCTGCGCGCCCAGTACGGCCAGAGCCTGCCGAAGCCCCTTGCCGCCGGCGCCCTCGGCGGGCGCGCCGCCGACCTCGCACCAGCCGAAGGAGTAGGCCGCCATCTCCCCGGGCCACGGGTGCAGCCGCCCCACCGCCTCGGCCAGCGCCGGGCGCACCGATTCCCGGCAGCGGTCGAGGATTTCGTTCGCCGTCGGTGTCGCGGTGGCCTGCGCCGTCCCGGTCATCGCGCCGCCTCCGTCCCGGACGCCGACCCGAACTCGGCCTGTGCGCGGGCCACCATCTCGCGGGCGTGCCGCAGGCCCATCCGCTCCAGCTCGCCGGCGAGCCCGGCCAGTTCCGCCGCCGTGGCGGCGCGGTCGCGGCCCAGCCTGGCGCGCGACTTGACCAGGCCGAGCCGGGCCAGTGCCGTGCCGCGCGGCTCGCTCATCGCGCGGAACTCCGCCAGCGCCCGGGCGTAGACCTCGCGCGCCTCCTCGTAACGCCCGGCGCGGTACAGGACGTTGCCGCGCATCTTGTGGTTGTAGGCCAGCGCGCTCGACAGGTTCATCGCCCGGCAGGTCGCCTCGGCCTCGGCGAGCAGTTCCAGTGCGCGCTCGGCGTCCCCGTCCCGCACGGAGACGATGTCGGCCATCCCGCGCAGCGCCCAGGCCCGGCCGCGGCGGTCGTCGGCGCGGCCGGCGATCTCCGCGGCCTCCTCGAACATGGCGTACGCCGTGTCGTAGGAGCCGGTGTTGCGGTGCATCTGGGCGATGCCCTCCAGGGCCCACACGGTGTGCCGGGCCTCCCCGCGCTCGCGGGCCTCGGCCAGCAGCCGTTCGTGCAGCGCCCCGACGGCGGCGTAGTCGCCCTGGATGCGGCCGGTCTCCGCCAGGCCCGCGAGGGAGTAGCCGCGTACGACGACGTCGCCGGCGTGTTCACCGATCTCGGCGGCGAGGCCCAGCAGCCGCCACGCCAGGGCCAGCGAACCGCGCTGCCGGGCGAGGGTGCCGCCGCTCCACAGCGCCCAGGCCATCGCGCCGGTGTCGCCCGCGTCCCGGGCCGCGCGGTAGCTCGCCTTCCAGGCCCGGTCGGCGTCCGCCACCTGCCCCAGGCGCCGGTGTGCCTCCGCCACCGCGAGCCCGGAGCGGGCCGCCTCCCCGCGCTCGCCCGCGCGTTCGGCGGCGCGTAACCGTTCGGTGCCGGCGGCGAGCACGTCGACCAGCGAGGAGTTCACGGACAGTGCGGTGAGGGCGCCCTGGTACTCGGGCGCGAATGCCTTGCCGTACATGGATTCCTTCCGTCTGCGGGCTGAGGGCCGGCGGGACGAGCTATACGGTGCATGTATACAAAGCGCGTATACATTGCATGTATAGTGACGCGGTCCACAGCCCCGCCGGGCCGTCTGTTGCCGGTCAAGACGGCTGTCGTGCAAGGGGGGTTGCTTCGTGCGACGCACATCACGTGCCGCGCCGGGCGCCCGGGGCGGTACTGCCCAGGACCGACGCGGCCGCCGTCCGGCAGGGACGCCGCCCGGGCGTCGGCGGGGCCGTCAGTCCATCCACGCCTCGTACGACATGACGTCGCCGGCCTTCACCCGGTACTCGGGCCGGTCCTGCGTGAAGGTGACCTCGATGCCCAGGACGCGCCCGTCGGCCGGGTCGAGGACGAGCATGCGGCGCAGCCCGTCCGCGTCGCGGACGTAGGCCTGGCCGCGCCTGCCCAGCCGGTCGGTGATCGCCCCGGCCGGCCGCAGGCCGGGGGCGGCGGCCAGGAGCTCGTCGATCGCGACGGTGCCGGAGGCGCCCGGCGTCCAGTCGTGCAGCAGCGAGGTCAGCGTGTCCAGCAGCTCCGGCGCCCCGGCGCAGGCGCAGCCGTACACCTGGGACAGATACGCCCGCAGCGCCTTCGCGGAGTCGGGGGGCTCGGTGCCGGAGAGTCCGTACGGGGGGAGGGTGCCCGGCGGGTACGAGGCGCGGTGCAGCACCTCGCCGTCGGCGACGGTGCGGGGGGAGCCGCCGGAGTCGCTGATCACCGGGGCACCTGGGTGCCTGGGGTCGGTGGCGACGACCAGTTCGCTGCCGCCGCCGTCGGCGTTCCAGCGTGTGAGGTGCTCCTCGGGCAGGGTGACGGGCGGCCGGGCGCCCGGTCCCGACTCCAGGCTCATGCTCCACATCATCACGTGGCTTCCCCTGCGGGTGCCCGGGCCGCCGCCCCGCGCCGCCGACTCCCGGGCCGCGCGGACAACGTCGGCGAGCGGGACGGCCCGGGACCCGGCCTGCGGTCGCAGCGCCACCGGGGCGGCGACCGCCGGGGTGGTGCCTGCCCCGGAGAGCACGAGGGCCAGGACGGTTACGACCGCCGCCGCCGCGGCGGCCAGCCCCGTGACGAGCCGGCCGGCGCGCCGCCCGCGCCGGCCGGTCGGGCGCGGCGCGGGCGCCGGGTCCAGCAGCCGCTGGAGGCGCAGTTCGGCCCATGCGTCCAGGGGGCGGTCGCGCCAGCGCGGGTCGCCGGCCGGCACGGGATCGGCCCGGCGCAGCAGCTCCAGCTCCGGCTCCAGCTCGGTCATGGTCCCTCCTGGGTCACGGTCATCCCCATGCGGTCGATCTGCTCGCGCAGTCTGCGGCGCGCCCGGTGCAGGCGCATGGCGGCCGCGGAGCGCCCGCAGCCGAGGGCCACCGCCAGTTCCCCGACGTCCAGCTCCTCCCAGGCGGTCAGCCGCAGCACCTCCTGGTCGGCCGCCGCGAGCCGCCCCAGTGCCTCGTGCACCCAGGCGCCGGGCCGGTCGGAGCCGGGGCTCTGCACGATGTGCGTGGCGTGCGCCGTCTCGTGGTGGCCGATCCGGTCCAGCAGCCGCCGGCGCCGCCCCTGTCCGCGTACGTTGTTCGCCAGGCAGTTGCGGGCGACCCCGTAGAGCCAGGGCAGCGAGTCCGGTGCGTGCTCCTCGCGGCGCCGCCAGGCGACGGCGAAGACCTCCGCCACCACTTCCTCCACCTCGTCGTGCGCCGCCCACCCGGCCAGCCGCCGGGCGACGTAGCGGCTGACGGCCCAGTAGTGCTCGCGGTAGGCAGCGGCGAACGCCTGTGACTGCGCCTCGTCCGTGCTCATGACCGCTTGGTGTCCGCCATGGGACCGATCATCACACCCCGCCGCTGTGATGTTCTCCGCGTGACGCCGCGGGCGGGCCCGGACACCTACCGGGCATGAGGCACAGGTTTCCGCGTACGGCGTCCGTGGTGGCATGGCTGACCACCACCGACCACAAGGCCATCGGCACGCTCTACCTCGGCACGGCGTTCGCCTTCTTCTGCGGGGGCGGGGTGATGGCCCTGCTGATGCGCGCCGAACTCGCCCGCCCGGGGTTGCAGGTCATGTCGAACGAGCAGTTCAACCAGCTCTTCACGATGCACGGCACGGTGATGCTGCTGATGTTCGCGACGCCGTTGTTCTCCGGGTTCGCGAACTGGATCATGCCGCTGCAGATCGGCGCCCCCGACGTCGCCTTCCCCCGGCTCAACATGCTCGCGTACTGGCTCTACCTGTTCGGCTCGCTCATCGCGGTGGGCGGCTTCCTCACTCCGCAGGGGGCGGCGGACTTCGGCTGGTTCGCCTACTCCCCGCTCTCCGGCGCGGCGCACTCACCGGGCGCCGGCGGCGACCTGTGGATCATGGGGCTGGTGCTGTCCGGCTTCGGCACGATCCTGGGCGCGGTCAACCTCATCACCACGATCGTCTGCATGCGCGCCCCCGGCATGACGATGTTCCGGATGCCGATCTTCACCTGGAACGTGCTGCTCACCGGCGTGCTGGTGGTGATGGCCTTCCCGGTGCTGGCCGCGGCGCTCCTCGCGCTGGAGGCGGACCGCGCCTTCGGGGTGCACATCTTCGACCCGGCGAACGGCGGGGCGCTGCTGTGGCAGCACCTGTTCTGGTTCTTCGGGCACCCGGAGGTCTACATCATCGCGCTGCCCTTCTTCGGGATCATCAGCGAGGTCATACCGGTCTTCTCCCGCAAGCCCATGTTCGGCTACACCGGGCTGATCGCGGCGACGATCTCCATCGCCGGGCTGTCGGCCACCGTATGGGCGCACCACATGTACGTGACGGGCGGGGTGCTGCTGCCCTTCTTCTCCTTCATGACGCTGCTCATCGCGGTGCCGACCGGGGTGAAGGTCTTCAACTGGATCGGCACGATGTGGAAGGGCTCGCTGAGCTTCGAGACCCCGATGCTCTGGGCGACCGGCTTCCTCGTGACCTTCGTCTTCGGCGGGCTCACCGGCGTCATCCTGGCGTCCGCGCCGCTGGACTTCCAGGTCTCCGACTCCTACTTCGTCGTGGCGCACTTCCACTACGTGGTCTTCGGCACCGTCGTCTTCGCCATGTTCTCCGGACTCCACTTCTGGTGGCCGAAGTTCACCGGCAAGATGCTCGACGAGCGCCTGGGCAAGATCACCTTCTGGACGCTCTTCACCGGTTTCCACGGCACTTTCCTCGTCCAGCACTGGCTGGGCGCGCAGGGCATGCTGCGGCGCATCCCCGACTACCTGGCCGCGGACGGCTTCACCGCGCTGAACACCGTCTCGACCATCAGCTCCTTCCTGCTGGGCCTGTCGATCCTGCCGTTCCTCTACAACGTGTGGAAGACCGCCAAGTACGGCAAGCGGGTCGAGGCCGACGACCCGTGGGGCTGGGGTCGCTCCCTGGAGTGGGCGACGAGCTGCCCGCCGCCGCGGCACAACTTCCGCACGCTGCCGCGCATCCGGTCCGAGTCGCCCGCCTTCGACCTGCACCATGCCCCGGGCGGACTGACGGAAACGGTATCCAAGCTGCCGGATCCGCCACTCCCGGCGACCCGGGCCGACGCCTAGCGTCGGTGCCATGACGACGTACGAGACCGCCACGGCCACCCGCTCGCGCACCCACACCTGGGAACCGCGCCCCGAGCCCAGTCCCGAGATCCTGGCGATGACCGGGCGCGAGATCCTGCAGGGCGCCATCGACGGCCGCTTCCCCGACTCCTCGATCATGAGCACACTGGGCTTCCGCTTCACCGAGGTCGGCGACGGCCGCGCGGTCTTCGAGGGCGATCCCGGCGACCACCTGCTCAACCCGATGGGCACGGTGCACGGCGGCTTCCTGGCCACCCTGCTGGACTCGGCACTCGGCTCGGCCGTGATGAGCCGGCTCCCGGCCGGAGCCGCGTACACCACCGTCCAGCTGGGGGTGCACATGATCCGGCCGGTGCTCCCCGGCACGCCCACGCTGCGCTGCGAGGGCGTCGCGCTGCACGTCGGCCGGACGACGGCCACCGCCGAGGCGCGGGTGACCGGCGCCGACGACGGGAAGCTCTACGCCCACGGCACGACGACCTGCGCGGTGCTCCGCTTCAGCCGACCGCCCGCACCGCGCCCTCGGTGACGGCCAGGGCCAGCGCCATGATGCTGAGCTGCGGATTGACCTCGGGGCAGCTGGGCAGCCCGGAGGCGTCGGCGATGAGTACCCCGTGCACGCCGCGCAGCCGGCCCGCGGGGTCGGCGGGCGCCACCTCAGGGTCCGCGCCCAGGGCCACGGTGCCGGTGGGGTGGAAGGCCGACAGGTGCAGCTGCCGGGCCGTCACCCCCTCCAGGGCCGCCCGGAATTCCTTCGGATCACGTGCCCGCGGGGCCGCGGGGATGCCGGTGAGGACCTCCTCGGCCCCGGCGGCGAAGAGCAGGTCGCCCATCGCGTGTACGGCGCGCAGCAGGCGGCGGCCGTCGCGGGGGTCGAGGGTGTAGCGGAGCAGGGCGCCCTCCCGGCCGAGGACGCGCCCGCCGGGCCGGTCGGCGATCATCGCGCCGAAGGTGGCCAGCCGTCCGGAGTCCTCCAGTTCGGTCCGCAGCTCCCGGCCGACGCCCGGCAGCACGAACGAGCCCATGCCGGGCGGCGGCGCGGTCGCCTCGACGAGGATGCCGTCCTCGTGCAGCTCCTCCACCCCGACGCTCTGCAGCACGGCCGGACCACCGTCCGCGACCGGTTCGGCGAACCGCCCGGCGACGCTGGTGGCGGGGTGGACGGCCAGGTTGCGGCCGGTCCGCGGATGCCCGCCGAGCCCGGAGCGGCGCAACAGCGGGGGAGTCCGCAGCGCGCCCGCGGCGACCACCACGAGCGGGCTGAGGATCTCCAGCTCGCTGCCGTCGCGCCGCCGTACGGCGACCCCGCAGGCGCGCGGGCCACCGGGCCGGTCGGGCTCGGTCAGCACCCGCCGTACGGAGGCCTCCGTGACGATCCGTGCCCCGGCCGCGCAGGCCTCGGGCAGTACCGACAGCTGCACGCTCTGCTTCGCTCCGGCGGGGCAGCCCACCACGCACTGGCACGAGCCCCGGCAGCCGGGCGCGTTGCGCCGCAGGGGCGCGGCCCGCCAGCCGAGCTCGCTGGCGCCGAGCAGGGCGAGGGAGCCGTTGCGGCCCAGCACCTCCGGCGGCTGCCGGGCCACCCGCAGGGTGCGCTCGACCTCGTCCAGGTACGCCCCGAAGGTCTCCGCGTCCGCGAGCGCGCCGAGCCCGTACTCCTCCCGCCAGCGGGTCAGCACATGGCCGGGAGTGCGGTAGCAGGTACCGGAGTTGACCACCGTCGTGCCGCCGACGGCGCGTCCGGTCGGCACGACCAGCGGAGGGTTCCCGAGGGCGACGGTCGCGCCGCCGTCCCGGTACAGCTCGGCGAACCGGTCGAGCGGGGCCCGCCGTCCGAACTCCGCGGTGGTGTGCCGGCGCCCCTCCTCCAGGACGACCACCCGCAGTCCCGCGCGCGCCAGGGTGCGCGCCGCCATCGCCCCGCCGGCCCCCGAGCCGACGACGACGGCGTCGGCGCGGGAGCGGTCCGGCCACTGCGTGGCGGGCACGCAGTCCAGCGGCGGGTCCTCGGGGGCCGCGGGAACCGCGCGGGCCGGCTCGGCGAGCAGCCGCTCGGTGCCCGCGGCCAGCAGCACCGGGACCTTCACCACGTCCAGCAGCGGCAGCAGCGCGCGCCGCGCGGCGAGCCCCGCCAGCAGCCGCTCCCGCTCCCCCGGCGTCAGGCGGCCCAGCCGCCGCCCGGTCCGGGCCGCCGCGTAGGCGTCCACCGCGGCCGCCGCCGCGCGGAAGCCGTGCCGGGCCCGCGCGGGCATCGCCGCCAGCAGGCCGTCCAGCCGCCGCGGTACGCCCGCGGGCCAGTCGCCGTCGCCCTCGTCGGCCAGCAGCGCGGCGGCCAGACCGCGGACGGCGGCGCTCACCGGTCGCCCACTTCGGCGTGGGCGGTGCCCAGCAGCGTCCACTCGGCCTCGGTGCGCCAGCCGCCGCGGCCCCGGCGCTCCAGCACGATGTGGGCGTCCGCGGTCTCGCTGTTGCGGCAGACGGCGGGGGAGCCGTCGGGGTCCGCGTAGTCGAGGGCGAGGGTGCGCTCCTCGGGCTGGTCGACCCGGACGGTGATCCGCCGCCGGCCGGCACGGCCGGTCACCGTCCAGCGGGGCAGGCCGATGTCGGCGGTGAAGCGGCCGAGCCCGGCGCGACCCAGGGTCGGGCGGAGTCCGCCGCGCGGCCAGTCGCGGCCCTTGGTGCGCAGCCGGAGGAAGACCAGCGGCGGCAGCCGGTCCAGGCCCGGGCGGGTCGAGACGGCGGCGACGATCTCCAGGACGTCGCCGCCGCCGAGGTCGGCGTGGAGCCACGCCCAGCGCCGGGCGTTGCCGTGGCCGTAGATGCGGGCCGACGCTCCGGGGGCCGCGCGGAGGGGGAGTTCGGCCGTGCCGTGGCGGACCGTGCCGGTGTAGTGGGCGCGCGGCGACGGCACGATCTGCGCGGCGGGCAGCAGGGGGTGCCGCCACGACCAGCGGGGGAAGGTGTACAGCGGCTGTTCGGTGCCGGCGTCCTCGGCGAGGTCCCAGGACAGGGGCCCGGCGGTGCCGCGCAGCCGGCCGGGGACGGCCTCGATCCCGTCCGCCGCGAAACCCTCGGCCCCGGTCCCGGGGTGCCAGGGCAGCGGGCCGAAGCGGGCGTGCTCCACGGGGCCCTTGCCGTCCGGGGGGAAGACCGCGGCCCAGCCGTGGGCGAAGGCGGGGGAGCCGTCGGCGGGGGCGACGAGTTCGTGGTGGAGCCACAGGCCGGTCCCGGTCGCCGGGTCGGTGGCCGTGGTGTACCAGACCTCGGTGCGCCCCGCGGCGCCGTCCCAGCGCGGTGCCCACTGCGCGCGGGGGTCGTCGCGGCGCGGGAAGCGGAAGCTCGCCAGGAAGGGCGCGAGTGAGGCGGCCGTGCGGAACCGCAGGGTGCCGGTACCGGCCGGCTCCGGGTCGCCCTCGGTGGTGAGGGTGAAGGGCAGCGTGGTCATGGAGGCCAGCGGCCGCCGCGGGGTGACGGACTTCCAGCCCTCCAGGAGGCAGCGGGCGCCGTCGAGTTCGAACTCCAGCCGGTAGTGGATGCGCCGCCGGGCCAGCGGTGAGATCTCCAGCGTGCCGGTGGCGGCGGGGTCGTCGGCCCGGCCCTCTATGCGCAGCCGGCCGGTGATCCGGGCCGGGGTCGTGCGGTGCGGGAGCAGCAGCGCGTCGCTGCGCGCCGTCAGCTCCATCCGCACCGCCCGCTCCCGCTCCTCGCCGCGCAACCGGACCGTCCCGGTCATGGTCTCGGCGAAGACCGTCCCGCGGGCCGCGCTCACCGGGACTTCAGCCCCTCGCGCATGACCTTCTCGGTCGCCGTCAGATACGTCTCGGCCGCCGCGCGCGCGGCCGCGCCGTCGCCCGCCTCGACCGCGGCGACCACCGGCGCCAGCCGCCCGTAGGCCTCCTCCGCGTCGTGGAAGGGGCCCGCGAGGTGGCGGCGCATCGGCAGATAGGCGTTGAAGAGGGTGTTGGTGAGCAGCACGTAGACGCGGTTGCCGGTGGCGCGGGCCAGCGCCCGGTGCACCTCGGCGTCCGCCAGCTGCACCGCGTCCGGGTCCGCGGCCTCGCGCACGGCCTCCACCAGCTCCCGCAGCCGGTCCCGTGCGGGGCCGGTCGCGCGCGCCGCCGCCGCGCCGGCGATCAGGGTGCCCACACCGCGCCGGACCTCGAAGATCTCGGCGAGCCAGCGCGCGTCGTGCCGTACGAGCATCGGCAGCAGGTCGGCGCCGCCGAGGCGTTCGTAGTCCCGTACCCGGGTGCCGACGCCGTGCCGCGTCTCCAGCAGCCCGGCCTGCACCAGCCGTCCGAAGGCGTGCTTGAGGGTGGTGCGCGTGACGCCGTACCCCTCGGCCAGCGTGCGCTCGGGCGGCAGCAGGGTCCCGGCGGGACGGCGGCCGGTGAGGATCTCCTCGCGGAGCCGGTCCTCCAGGGCGTCCACGATCGACGTACGCGGCAGCGCTTCCATCACACCTCCAGTGGTCCAGTGGATGAGCCACTCAACCAACGACCCGACGCCCCGTCAAGACCCCCTCCCCCAAGGGCCGTCACCCGCCTGGGCGCGCCTCGCCGCCCGCCCGGTCGCCCCGCCGCGGCGGGCGGCTTACGTTCGCGGTGGCGTGCCCTCGCCCCGTCCCCACTCCACGGCCGAAAGGCACTGACATGACGCAGACGTGCGCACGTCCGCCCCGGATCCGCAGCACCGTGCGAAGGGCCCTCGCGACGGCGCTCGCCGCCGCCGCGCTCCCCACGGCCCTGGCGTGCGGCGGTCCCGCGGACACCGCACGTTCCCCCGAGGGCACCCGGACGGCGAGGTCCGCGCCGGCCTCGCCCCTCGCCCGGGCCGAGCAGCCGGGCCGGGTGGCGGAGCCGGAGTCCGCCTCCCCGGTGCAGGCGTCGCCCAGCGGCTCACCGAGCGACGACGGGGGCTTCCCCGCGCTCTCGGGCAGCGCCGTCAAGAAGCTCGACGGCGCGGTGAAGGACACCCTGAAGAAGACCGGCGCACCCGGTGTGATCGTGGGGCTGTGGGCCCCGGGCAAGGGCTCGTACGTGCGCGCCTTCGGTGTGGCCGACAGGAAGTCGAAGGCACGCATGTCGCCCGACCTGTACATGCGGATCGGCAGCGAGACCAAGACCTTCACCGTGACGGCGCTGCTGACCCTCGTCGACCAGAAGAAGGTCGGGCTCGACGACCCGGTCTCCCGGTACGTGGACGGGGTGCCCGGCGGCGACGGCATCACCCTGCGGCAGCTCGCCGAGATGCGCAGCGGCCTGTACAACTACACCGACGACCCGAACTTCCAGAAGACCCTGGAGGGCGACCCCAAGCGGGAGTTCGCCCCCGCCGAGCTGCTCGCCTACGCCTTCCAGCACCCCTCGCAGTTCGGCCCGGGGTCCCGGTTCCAGTACTCCAACACCAACACGATCCTGCTGGGCCTGGTGGTGGAGAAGGCCGCCGGCATGCCGCTGCGCGAGTACATGCGGAGCAAGGTGCTCGGTCCGGCCAGGCTGAAGCACACCGTCTTCCCCGAAGGGCGTGCCTTCCCCAACCCGCACGCGCGCGGCTACACCACGCAGACGAAGGACGGGAAGGAAGCCGACGCCACCGACTGGAACCCCTCCTGGGCCTGGGCCGCCGGCGCGATGATCTCCGACCAGCAGGACCTGCGGGCCTGGGCCCGCATCATGGCCGACGGCACCCTGCTCAGCAAGGCGACGCAGGCGCAGCGCACGGCCTACCTCCCCACCACCTACCCGGGCATCGGATACGGCCTCGGCATCTTCGACAACCACGGCTGGATCGGGCACAACGGCTCGCTGCCCGGCTACCAGAGCGTGACCGTCTACCTCCCCGAGGCCAAGGCGACCATGGTCGTGCTGCTCAACACCGACACCGCCGTGGGCGGCAACGAGCCCAGCAGCCTCTTCGCCGAGGCGATCACCAAGATCGTCACCCCCGACCACGTCTACGCGTTCCCGCCCACCAGCGGCACCGGCACCAGCCCCAGCAGCAGCTGAACCCCGGGGCGCGGGCCGCGCGGAAGCGCTCAGCCCACCGGGAACGGCGGCCTGCGGTCCCGCCACGGGACGGCCTGCTCCAGTTGCGCGGCCACGCCCAGCAGCACGTCCTCCCGGCCCTGGGCGGCGACGAGCTGCACCCCGACCGGCAGCCCCTCGCGGCTCTGCCCCAGCGGCAGACTGATCGCCGGATGCCCCGAGACGTTGAAGGCCGCGGTGAACGGCCCGTACGCGAACAGCTCGCGCAGCCAGGAGCGCACCGTGTGCCGGGGGTCGTCGTAGCCGAGGGTGCCGTGCGGCGCGGGGAGCGCGCCGAGCGTCGGCGTGACGAGCAGGTCGTACCCGGTGAGGAAGCGGCCCGCCGCGCGGGTCACGCGGTGCTGCGCGTCGACCGCCGCCATCAGCCCGAGCGCCGTGCACGCCTCGGTCTCGGCGAGCACCGCCCGCGACACCGCCTCCAGCTGCGAGCGGTCCATGCGCGGCGCCGCCCGCAGCAGCGCGCCGCCACTGGCGAGGGCGCCCAGCACGGTGGCCTCGACGAGGTCGTCCGCGTCGAGGCGCGGCGCGTCCTCGGTGACGGTGTGCCCGATCCACTCCAGCACCTTGCCGGCGTCGACCGTGACCGCGGCGACCTGCGGGTCGACGGGCGTGCCCGTCCAGGCGGCGGTGGTCAGCGCGATCCGCAGCCGCCCCGGATCGGCGCGCACCGCCTCCGCGTACGGCCGCGGCGGTGCCGGGAGGGGGTACTTGTCGCCGTACGCGGGCCCTCCGACGGCGTCGAGCAGCGCCGCCGCGTCCCGAACCGTCCTGGTCAGGGCGAACTCCACCTGGAGCCCGAACGCCGCCTCGCCCGCGAGCGGCCCGCAGGGGGTGCGCCCCCGGCTCGGCTTGAGCCCGACCAGCCCGCAGCAGGAGGCCGGGATGCGGATCGAGCCGCCCGCGTCGTTGGCGTGCGCCAGCGGCACCGCGCCCGCGGCCACCAGCGCCGCCGAGCCGCCGCTCGACCCGCCGACCCCTCGCTCCGGGTCCCAGGGGTTGCGCGTCGGCCCGTACCGCACCGGCTCGGTGGCGAAGCTGAGGCCGAACTCCGGGGCGGTGCTCTGGCCGAGCGCGACCAGGCCCGCGTCGCGGAAACGGGTCATCAGGTCGTGGTCGGCGTCCGCGACGGCGCCCCGCACGGCACGGCTGCCCAGGGTGAAGGGAACGCCCCGCGCGAAGGGCCCGCCGTCCTTGATCACGAAGGGCACGCCCCCGAACGGCCCGTCCGCCCGGTGCGCGGGCGCGGGGTCGAAGAGCGGCCGCGTCAGGGCGTTGAGCCCGGCGCCCGCGGTCTCCAGCGCCCGGCGTGCGGCGGCCTCCACCTCGGCCGCGGTCACCTCGCCGGTGCGGATCAGCTCCCGCAGTCCGGTCGCGTCCTGCTCCGCGTACTCGTGCAGCTCCAGCGGTCTCTCCTCCGGCGTGCGGTCCCGCCGTCAGCCTGGCACGCGGCACACGCGGTTCACCACGGGGTTTTCGCCGCGGCGGTGACGGTGCCGGGCTCGGCCGGGGCCCCTCGCCGGTCAGGCGTTGAGCCCGGTCAGGCGGTCAGGCGGCCAGGCGGTCAGACGACCTTCCAGCGGACCAGCGCGCCCAGCGTCAGCGCGCCCGGGAGCAGGGGCAGCCACACGGTCACGATGCGGTAGCCCAGTACCGCCGACGTCGCGGCGGCGAGCGACGCTCCGGAGGCCACCAGAGCCACCACGAGGGCCGCGTCGACCGAACCGACGCCGCCCGGGGTGGGCACCGCCGCCGCCGCGACGCTCGCCGCGAGATAGGCCACCGCGACATGGGCGAAGGGCACCGGGATGTCCAGGGCGAGCGTGACCGCGATCAGCCCGGCCGCCTGCAGCGCGGGGAAGGCCAGCGAGCCGCCCCACAGCGCCAGCGCCCGCGACGGCCGGGCGTGCAGCGTCCGCGCGTCGGTCAGCGCGGTGGCCAGGAACGAGCGCACCACCCGCCGCAGTCGCGGTACGCACACCAACGCCAGCGCCACGACCGCGCAGACCGCGCCGGTCACCGCCGCCGCCGGCCCCACGGGCACCGAGGCGCCGTCCGGCAGCAGGCCGTCCAGCCGCAGCGCGTGCGGGAACACGGCGAGCAGCACGACCAGCAGCGTCCCGCGGCCCACGCACTCGGCCAGGAAGTACAGCGCGATGGCTGCCGCCGACCGGGCCGGCGGCAGCCCGCAGGCCCGCATGAAGCGCAGGTTCACCGCGCTCGCCCCGATGCCCGCGGGCAGCAGGTGGTTCGCGGCGCCCGCGGCGAACTGCGCGGCCAGCAGCCGCCCCGCCGGAAGCCGTTCGAGGACCACGCCCTGCCGCATGAACGACACCGCCACCCAGGCCAGCCCGGTGGTCGCCACCGCGGCCAGCAGCCAGCCCCGGTTGGCGCCGAGCAGCTCGCGGCCCCCGCTGGCGATCAGCGGCCAGTGCCGGACCACCCACCAGCCGACGAGGACGATCGGGGCCAGACAGGCGATCGGGCGCAGCGGCAGCCGGCGCAGCGGGGATGCAGTCGTCGTGGAAGTGATGCCCATGGTCCGGTCGCCCCCGCGCCTCACGCGCCTGTCCGCAGGTACTGTCGCCCCTTCATTCCCTGTCCGCGCGACTTCCCGGTGTCCCGCGGCTGACGCCCATGGGTTACCCGCATGGCGGAACGGCGACGCGCGCTCGGTCCGGGCGGGCGTGTCCGGGGCCGGGGACGGGGCGCGTGCCGGAGCCAGGGCCGGGCGCCGTATGCCGCGCGTACGCGGCGCGGCCGCACTGCGCACCACCGGCCGTCTCACCGTGCCCTGACGGGCGCTCACCACCGGGGCGGTGGCCCAAGCTGGGGCATGGACTCTTTGCTCGGCCGGGCCGCCGCCCGCCTGTTCCCCGGCACTCCGGGGCACCACGGGGTGCTGCCCCCGCTGCTCGTCGTGCTGACCTTCGTCACCGGACTGGTGGACGCCGTCAGCTACCTGGGCCTCGGCCGGGTCTTCGTGGCCAACATGACGGGCAACGTCGTCTTCCTCGGCTTCGCCCTGGCCGGAGACCGTTCCCTGTCGGCCCCCGCCTCGGTAACGGCCGGGGCCGCCTTCGTCGCCGGGGCGCTCGCCGGGGGCCGGGCGACTGCCCGTGTCGCCGCGCCCGTACGGCTGTTCGCGCTGCTCGTCGCGGCGCACGCGGTCCTGGTCGCGGGGGCCGCGGGCGCCGCTCTCGCGGGAGCCTCGCGGTACGCGCTGATCGTCCTGCTGGCCGTCGGCATGGGGCTGCAGAACGCCGTGGTGCGGAAACTGGCCGTGCCCGACCTGACCACGACCGTCCTCACGCTCACCGTGACCGGGCTCGCGGCCGACCGTCCCGGGCCCGCCACCGCGCGCCGGGTGCTGTCGGTCCTCGCCATGTTCCTCGGCGCCCTGACCGGCGGATCGCTGCAGATCGGCCACGGTTCCGCCGCCGCCCTCGCGCCGGCGGCCGTGCTGCTTGCGGCGGTCTCCCTGGCGGCCGCCCCGTCGGCGCGGGCTTGACGCCGCGCGGTGCGCCGGGGTTTGCGCACGGCGGCCCGGGGCAGGCGATTCCCGTGCTTCGGAAGGGAGGCACGCACGCGCAGGGCGCCCGGCCGGGCCGCCCGGAGCGCGGGGCGTGCCGCCCGCACGGCACGCCCTGCGCGGCGCGGTCCCCGCGACCCGGACCCCGCAGGAAGGCGCAGGACCTGTCATGGCCGCCCGAAAGCCCCGTACCAGGCACCCGCACCCCCACCCGCACCCGCTGCCGCACGCCCGTCCCCGTCCGCGTCCGCACGACGACGACACCCCCGACACCGCCGAGGCGTTGCGCCGGATCGCGGCCCTCCCCGACGGCCCGGAGAAGCAGGCCCTGCGCGAGCAGGTCGTCGTCGCCTGGATGCCGATGTCGGAACGGCTCGCCGGCCGCTTCCGGCACCGCGGCGAGACCACTGAGGACCTCCGGCAGGTCGCCGCGCTCGGCCTGGTGAAGGCCGTGCTCCGCTACGACCCCGCACGCGGCAGCGCCTTCGAGAGCTTCGCCGTCCCCACCATCGTCGGCGAGGTGAAACGGCACTTCCGCGACCATCTGTGGGGCGTCCACGTCCCCCGCCGGGTCCAGGAGCTCAGGAGCCGGGTCCGTACCGTCCGTCTCGAACTCACCGGGGTCCAGGGCCGCACCCCCACCGTCGCGGAGATCGCCGCGCACGCCTGCTTGAGCGAGGAGGACGTGCTGAACGCCATGGAGGCCCTCGACAGCTTCGCCCTCGCGTCGCTGGACTCCGCCACCCCCGGAGCCGAGGGCCGCACCTTCCTCGACACCCTCGGGGCCGAGGACCCGGGCCTGGACTCCGTGGTGGACCGCGTGGCCGTCGCCCCGCGGCTGCGAGAACTCCCGCCTCGCGAGCGGCAGATCCTCTACCTGCGGTTCTTCCGCGACATGACCCAGAGTCAGATCGCCGACCAGCTGGGCCTGTCCCAGATGCATGTCTCCCGGCTCATCACCCGCACCTGCCGCCGCCTCCGCGACGAGGTCGAGCAGGTCGAGGAGAGCGAGCGGGCCGGCGAGCCCGTGGATCCCTGACGCGCCGACCCGGGCTCCGGGCCGGGTGGGGGCTCCGCGGCCGCTCAGCCGCTCATTCCCGGCGCGCCGCCCCTTCCTGGCCGGGCACCGCGCGGGCGCGACGCCCGTAGGAGGGCATGACGGACCGCGAGCGGCAGGGGCCGTCCCTCCGCGCTCGCCACGAGCGCGGCCGCGACGTCACGGAGCTTCACATTGCCGTACTGGGAGGCCCGGACGAGGATCGCCCAGGCAGCTTCGCGGGGACAGGGCGTCAGGGCCATCACCATGCCGGTGGCCTGGTCGATGACCGACCGGCTGGCCAGCGCCCGGCGCAGCTGCTCGTTCTCTGCGCGCAGCCGCCCGGCGTCGTGCTCCCCGTACTCGGGGACGGCCTGCAGGGGGACCATGGTCAGCACCTCCTGATGTTCGGATGCCCCGAATGTCCGATCCCACGCGGGTACGGGAGGTGACGGCCCGGCAGGCCGGACTCACGTGAGCGGTGTCGGCGGGCGCTCGAAGAAGGTCTCCAGCACCACCGTGGCCTGGGTGCCGCTGACGCCCTCGATCGCGTACAGCCGGCGCAACACGTCCTGGAGTTGCTCGGTGGTGGCGGTGCGGACCTTGACCAGTACCGAAGCGCTGCCCGCGATGACGTGCGCCTCCTGGATCTCGGGGACCGCCGCGAAGGCCCCGGCCGAATCCCCCATCCAGGCCGACGAGTCGACCATGACGAAGGCCAGCACGCCCTGCCCGAGGGCGGCCGGGTCCACGTCGACCGTGGTGCGGCGGATCACTCCCCGTTCGCGCAGCTTGCGCACCCTTTCGTGCGCGGCGCCGGCCGACAGGCCGACCGCCTTGCCCAGCGCGGCGTAGGCCTGCGTGGCGTCCTGCTGGAGCAGTGCCACGAGCTCTCGGTCGATCCGGTCCACGTCGGCCCTTCCCTCGACTTCGCCGTATTCCGGAGACGACCATAGCCGGTCCTGTCATACTCAAAAGCGGCTGAACCTCATACTGTTACTTCGGGAAATGGAGAAACCATGTCATCCGATGTCGATACCGATCCGTACGAGATCCTGGATGAGCGCTTCCGCACCGGACGCTGTGCCAACGGCGACATGCGCCTGGAGCGGCTGTACGGGGACTGCCGCTGGGCGGAAGGGCCGGTCTACCTCCCCGCCTGGCGGCAGGTCGTGTGGAGCGACATCCCCAACGACCGCATGCTGCGCTGGGACGAGGCGACCGGCGCCGTCGGCGTCTTCCGCTCGCCCGCCGGGCACAGCAACGGCAACACCCTCGACCGCGAGGGCCGGCTGATCACCTGCGAGCAGGGCAACCGCCGGGTCACCCGTACCGAGCCCGACGGCTCGCTCACCGTCATCGCCGACCGCCACCGGGGCCGGCGGCTCAACAGCCCCAACGACGCGACCGTCCGCTCCGACGGCACGATCTGGTTCTCCGACCCGGACTTCGGCATCACCAGCGACTACGAGGGACACCGCGCCGAGAGCGAGATCGGGGCGTGCAACGTCTACCGCGCCGACCCCGTCAGCGGCGAGGTCCGCCTGGTGGCCGACGGCTTCGGCGGCCCCAACGGGCTGGTCTTCTCCCCGGACGAGACCCGTCTGTACGTCTCCGACACCCGCGCCGGCCACATCCGCGTCTTCGACGTCCACGACGACGGCACCCTCTCCGGCGGCGAGGTCTTCGCCGAGCGCCGCCCGGGCGGCGGCCGGTTCGACAACATCCGCTTCGACGACGAGGGGCGCCTCTGGGTCGCCGCGATGGAGGACGGCGTCCTGTGCCACGACCCGGACGGGACCCTCATCGGGCGGCTCCGCGTCCCCGAGCCCGTCTCCAACATCGCCTTCGGCGGCGCCAAGAACAACCGGCTCTTCATCACGGCCACCACGACCCTGTACTCCCTCGTCATGTCGGTGACCGGCGCCCCCCGGATCCCGGGGCCGCGCCCGGCGCCCGTTGGGCCGCACGGGCGGCGTGACGCGGCGCGCGCGGCGTCGCGGGCCTGAGTGCCGCGGCCCGGCTGGTAGCTTCGCCAGCCTCGCGGGTCCGCCGTGTGCGGTGTCCCCGCGTGCCATTCTTCTCGGGGACGGAGACCTGTGTGACAGGGCCGGTGGACGACAAGGACAACGAACGCGGGACCAGTGTGTCCCCGCCGGCGGCCCTCGACCGCCGGGGCTTCGTGAAGTCGGCCGCACTGGCCGCCGTGAGCCCCGCCGTCCTGGGCACCGCCGCCCACGCGGCCCCGCCGGCACTGCCGGCCGCGGCGGCCGCCCCGGTCCCGGCCGTCGCGGCCGCGGCGCCGGAGGCCGTCGCCCCCGGCATCGCGGCGGCCGTCGCCCGCGGCATGGTCGCCCGGCTGATGGCCGTTCCCGCCGCCTCCCGCGACACCGGCTGGCTGCGGCATGCGTTGCAGGTCGCCGTGGAGCTGGAACTCGCCACCATCCCCCCGTACCTGTGCGCCTGGTGGTCGGTGCGGGACCGGTCCTCCACCGTCGCCCGCCTCATCCGCGGCATCCTCGTCGACGAGATGTTCCACATGGGCCTGGCCTGCAACATGCTGGTCGCCGTGGGCGGCCGGCCGCGGATCGCCGGCCTCACGCCCGACTACCCGGGCCCCCTGCCCGGCGGTGTGCGCAGCGAACTGAGGGTGTACCTGTCCGGGCTCACCCGGGAGTACGTCCGCGACGTCCTCATGGTCATCGAGACCCCGGAGTCGCCGCTCCCCGTGCCGTCCGCAGGTCCGCCGACCATCGGCGACTTCTACGACGGGTTGCGAAGCGCCTTCCTCGACCACCGTCCCGAGCTCTCCACCCGAGGCCAGATGGGCCAGCGCATCGGCCCGGACGAACTGCGGCCGGTACGGACCATCGACGACGCCGTCGCCGCCCTGGAGATCATCAAAGAGCAGGGCGAGGGCAGCTCCTCCTCCCCCGAGGCACCGTCATCCGAGGCCACCGGGGGACACCGCGCCATGTCCCACTACTACGCCTTCGCGGAGATCCACCAGGGCCGCGCCCTGCAGGAGGTCGACGGCCTCTGGGAGTTCAGCGGCCCGCCCATCCCCTTCCCGGCCGTCCGCCCGATGGGCGTCGTCCCCCGCGGCGGCTGGCCCGACCCGCCCCGCGAGGTGGCCGTCCTGCTGCGCCGCTTCGACATCGCCTACGGCGGGTTGCTGCGCGACCTCGAGACCGCGTGGAAGTCAGGGGACCACGGCGCGCTCAACCGTGCGATCCAGACGATGGAGCAACTGGAGGAGCCCGCCCTCGCCCTCATGGAGATGCCGCTCCCCGACGGGCGCCGCACCTACGGACCCCAGTTCCGTCCCGTCGGTCCGGCAGCCGGACGGCACGTGCCCGCGGGTACCGGGTCCCGGAAACGCCGAGCGTGAGCGCGCGGCCCGCGCCCCTGTGGGCCCGGGCCGCTACGCGGCGCGGAACTCGTGGACGACCTCGATCCGTCCCACGATGTGCCGGTTGAACTCCGCCAGCTCCTCCGCGGGGACCCACAGCTCCAGAATCGTCCGCCCGCCGACCTGGCGCACCGGATAGCGGGCCGCGAACCCGGCGTCGACCTCGAAGCGCGTCACGTAGCCGGCCCCGGAGGCGGGGACGTTCCAGTCACGGGCGATCCGGATCGCGTACTGCTCGTCGAGCACGGGGTAGAAGATCGGCTGCTCGGGCAGCCGCGGCGGCCACCGCGTCCAGCCCGACGCCTCGACCAGGGCCAGCTCCTCCGGCCCGGTGGGGCGCCACAGCGTCATCGTCTCCGTCATCGTCACCCTCCCGCTCGGTCCGGCCGTCCACCGTACGGGCCGCGACCGCCCCGGGCCCACCGGATTACGGACCGGCATAGGATCGTGGACACGGCATCGCGTGCCGGTCACCGGCCGGGTGAGGCATGGAGGTGCCCGTGAGAATGCCTTGCGGAGGCATCCCACCGTGTCAGTCGAGTTGAACCACACCATCGTCCACGCCCGCGACAACCGGGAATCCGCCGACTTCCTCGCGCACATCCTCGGCCTGCGGGCCGGCGAGGCCTGGGGCCCGTTCGTCCCCCTCCAGCTGAGCAACGGCGTCACCCTCGACTTCGCCACCGTCCCGGCGGACTCGATCGCCATGCAGCACTACGCCTTCCTCGTCCCCGAGGCCGCGTTCGACGGGATCCTCCGGCGGATCCAGGAGGCCGGACTCACCTACTGGGCCGATCCGCACGGCAAGCGGCCCGGCGAGATCAACCACAACGACGGCGGCCGCGGCGTCTACTTCATGGACCCGGCCGGCCACGGCATGGAGGTCATCACCCGTCCCTACGGGAGCGGCGGCACCACCGGCGAGAGCTGAGTCCGCGGCGGGGGAGGGAGTCCAAACTCCCTCCCTGCCTTGGATCTTGATGGCGGATGAGGCCGCCCGTACCCTGCCGACAGTGCGCCTCGCACCTGTCGAGGGGAGTGGTCGCCTTGGCCCAGAACCCGTCCGGTCCGCCGTCCGACGACGACATGCTGCAGGCCCTCGCGCGGCACCTCTCCCTGGACGGGGGCGCCCTCCGCCTCGACGCCCCGGGCAGCGCGGACCTCGCCTGGCACTCCATCCTCGACTGCCGCATCCGCCGCACGACGGAGACCCGCAGGGAGACCGCCCGGACCGAGAAGGGCAGGAAGGACCTCTCCGCGCTTCCCACCTACACGCACATCGCCGGCTACCGGCCCGGCCCGCCGGGCGACCACGGCACCGTCCGCCGGATCGAGCTCGTCCGCGAGGGATCCGTACGCCACAACGCTTGCGAGTGCGGCAACGGCGAGTGGGCCTGCAGGCGTTGCGAGGGCCGCGGGCGGCTCCCCTGCGACCCGACGACGGCCTGCGCGGACTGCCGCGGACTCGGCTCCTGCGCCGAATGCGACGGCACCGGCAAACCGCGCCCGCGCCACAGGAACCGCGACCGTGATCGCGACCGAGCGGCGGAAACCGCCTCCCGCACCGCTCCCAAACGCGTCCGCTGCGCCAAGTGCCGCCGCCCGGAGGCCGCGTGCCCCACCTGCGCCGGGCGGGGCCGCACGGAGTGCCCCCAGTGCAAGGGGACGGGGCTCGTCGACTGCCCGAAGTGCAAGGGCGGCGGCACGGTCCGGCACGACGCCTGCGCGGGAAGCGGGTTCATCACCACCTGGGTCGGCGGCGTCGTCGAGCAGCGCAGCCACTGGGAGGCGGTACGCCGTCCCCGGAAGCGGCCCCCGTTCCCCGTCCGCCGGCGCACCGCCCGGACGGGCCAGTGGCGCGAGGCCGTCCTGACCGGCGACGACCCCCTCCCGAACGGCCTCGACGCCACACACGCCCAGGCGCTCACCCCGCGCCTGGCCCCCCGTACCGGCGAGGTTCACCGCAAGGTGATCCTGCGTCACCTGCCCCTCGCCCGCATCACCGTCCCCACCGACCCCGACCGTGTCTTCTACGCCTTCCCCGGTCCCACGGGCATCGAGGTCCTCCCCCTGCCCTCGCGCCACCGGGTCGCCCGCTTCCTCGCGATCACGGCGGCCGCCCTGGCGGCGGCGGCACTGCTGGTGCGGCTCGTCCTCTAGCCAGGGGCCGCCCCCGAGGCCGGGGAGACCCTGCGCGATCACCGCGACCGGGGTGAGGCACGCCTTCCGGGGTCCGGTGTCGCGGGGCCCGTCGCGCGCCGTCTCCCGGCCGCGACCACGGCGAAGGCCCCGACCGTCCGGTCGGGGCCTTCGTGCCGCCCGAGGGCGGCCGCGGAGCGTGGTGGATCAGTTCATCTCCGGCTTCCCGCCGATCTCGCACGCCTGGCAGGGCGGCCGGCCGCAGGTGCACTGGGTGATCGCTTCCAGCACACCGCGGTCGTGGTACAGGCACTCGTCCCGGCAGGTGTGGCGCGGGATGAACCCGGCCTGGATCTCGCCGGGCCACGGCTCGTGACCGTCGCGGCAGCGGGCGAACCGCTCCGGGTCGGTCGCGTGCAGGTCGTGCATGGCGGAGCGGGCCTGGTCCTCCAGTTCCCGCACCCTGGTGACCAGGGCCTTCAGCTCGGCGGCGATGCCGGCGTAGTGGTCGGCTCCGGTTCGTACGTGGGCGGCCCGCAGGGCCATGGCTGCGTTGCCCAGGAACCTGCCCGCGTCCTGGAGGTCGGTGACGTGATGCAGCTGAAGGCCGTTCACGCCACGGACCCACACGGCGTCCATGCTCACTTGTCCACCTTTCCGGCGTTCGCCTTGTTCCGCGCGAAGTGTTGTGCCGTCCGATGTGCGCGGCGCCATTGACAAAGCATCCACGGAAAAGGCCGGTGAATATGAACGCTAAAGCCGTGAGTGGTATCCGTCCAGGAAAAGTGCAGTGAACCGCCTCACAGCGGGCATACTCGCCCCAACCCCCCGCCCCCCTTGGTGCGGCCCCCGGTCAGCCGGCGACCGTGTACGAATGCGCTCCCGCCCCGGCGAGCCCTCCGCCGTCGACGATCAGGTACTCCTGGCGGATCGGGCGCCCCCCGAACCAGCACTCGAGGATCTCCCGGACCCCGGCCGCGTAGCGGGCCTGCGCGGAGAGCGTCGACCCCGACACGTGCGGCGTCATCGCCTCGTACGGCATGGTGCGCCAGGGATGGTCGGCCGGTGGCGGCTGCGGGTACCAGACGTCGCCCGCGTAGCCGGCCAGCCGGCCACTGGTGAGGGCGCGCACCACGGCGTCCCTGTCCACGATGAGCGCGCGGGCGGTGTTGACGATGTAGGCGCCGCGCCGCATCGTGCCGATCAGGTCGTCGTCGAAGAGGTTCTGCGTCTGCGGGTGCAGCGGGGTGTGGATGGACAGCACGTCGACCGAGGACGCCAGGGAGCGCACGTCGGGGTGATAGGTCAGCCCCAGTTCCGCCTCGAGCTCGTGCGGCAGGCGGTGCACGTCGCAGTAGTGCAGCCGCACGTCGAACGGCTTGAGGCGGCGCAGCACGGCCTGGCCGATGCGGCCGGAGCCGAGGACGCCGACGTCCATGCCCTCGATGTCGTAGGCGCGGGACACCGCGTCGGCGATGTTCCAGCCCTTCTTCGCGGTCACCCACTCGTGGGCGGGCAGATAGTCGTGCACCAGGGTGAGGATCTGCATGACCGCGTGCTCGGACACGCTGATGCTGTTGCTGAAGGTCACCTCCGCCACGGTCATGCCGTGCGCGATGGCGCTCGGCAGGTCGACGTGGTCCGAGCCGATCCCCGCCGTGACGGCCAGTTTGAGCCGGGGGGCGCCGGTGATCCGCTCGGAGGTCAGGTAGGCGGGCCAGAAGGGCTGCGAGATCACGATGTCCGCGTCGGGCAGCTCGCGGTCCAGGACCGAGTCCGGTCCTTCCTTGTCCGACGTGACGACGTAGGTGTGGCCCCCCTCTTCCAGGAAGGGTCGCAGCCCGAGTTCCCCCGAGACGCAGCCGAGCAGCTGTCCCGGGGTGAAATCGATCGCCTCAGGGGTCGGCGCCGTTTGCCCACCCGGATAGCGGGTGATGGCGGGAATCCGGTCGCGCGCGTAGTCGGGGGGATATCCGCCTACCGGGTCGGGATAAAGTACGGAAACAATCTTCGCCATGGCCGTCCTCCAAGGGTCGGGACGCAGCCACGAGTGAAACCCGTTGTTTCCGAGCATACGCCGCGCAGCCGCTCCGGAAGGCCCGCCCGGTGCGCCCGGGCGCTTCCCGGCGACCTTGACAACTGTGTTGCGGTGGCGTCTCCTTGAGATAGGGGATCGTTCCCCGGCGTGCGCTCAACGGGGTGTGCGGCAGACGTCGAGGTTGACCATTGTGTGCCGATAACCGGAGGCAACTTCATGGCAACCTATGAATATCTTTGCGGCGGCTGCGGGCCTTTCGACGTCAAGCTCGCGATCGGTACCGCGCCCACCGCCTACGACTGTCCTGTCTGCGCGGGCACGGCCCGGCGCGTGTTCTCGTCGCCATCCCTCGCCGTGACGCCGCGCGAGATGGCCTCCTTCCGCGAACGGGAGGAGAAGTCCCGCGAGATGCCGGCCGTCGTGGCCGGACCGCCGCCGCGCGAGCGGGTGGCGCCGCGGCCGCACCCCGCGCTCTCGCGGCTGCCCAGGCCCTGAGGGCGGTGATCGCCGAGGCAGAGGTGCTCAGGGGGGCCGACGCCGGGGCGCGGACGCTGTTCCCGCCGAGGCGGAATGCGGTGGCGCGCCGGCGGCCATCCGTCCCCACGCGGACTTAGGAGGTGCGTCCCCGTGGCAAACGGGGGACTGCTCTTCGTCGGTGCGGTGCTGTTCATGAACGGCCTGCTGTTGCTGGGGAAGGCCGACCCCAAGTCAGCGGCGGTGTTCAACCTCTTCGTGGGTGCGCTGCAGGTGCTGACGCCGACCTACCTCATCTTCACGGCCAACGGTGACCAGGACAAGATTCTGGCGGCATCCGGGATTTACCTCTTCGGATTCACCTACCTCTACGTGGGTATTGTCCTGCTCGCCGGCATCGACAATATCTGCGTCGGGTACTACTCCCTGTTCGTGGCGATAGTGGCCCTGGGGTACTCGTTCGTCAATTTCCATCTCTTCAAGGACTACCCGTTCGGGGTCATCTGGCTGTACTGGTCGTTCCTGTGGGCGCTGTTCTTCGTGGTGCTCGGTCTCAGGAAAACGGCGCTCAACACTTATGTGGGCTGGGTGACGGCGATCGAGGGCTGGGTCACCGGCGTGATTCCCGCGGCGCTGCTGCTGTCCGGTTACTGGAAGCACACCACGGAGATCGCGATCGCTCTGGGCGCCTTCGCAGTGGTGGTGTTCGGGGCGCTGTGGCCGCTCACCAGGAAATCGCGGGAGGAGGCCCGGGCCGCCGCGAGGGCCGGGTCCCCGGGTTAGGCCCGGGCCCGGATCGGCCGGATCTGCCGGATCGGCCCGAGGCACGGGCGCAACGTCCTGACCGGATCAGAAAAGAGAGGCTGTCATGCCCGAAGTAGTTTTCAGCGTGGACCAGACCAAGTCGATGCGCGATCAGGACACCCCCGGACACAACAGGTGGCACCCTGACATACCCACCGTCGCGATGGTGAAGCCCGGAGCCGAGTTCCGGATGGAGTGTCGGGACTGGACCGACTGCCAGGTCGGCAACAACGACTCCGCCAACGACGTCCGCGACATCGACCTCACCATCCCCCATATGCTCAGCGGCCCGATCGGCGTGGAGGGCGCCGAGCCCGGCGACCTGCTCGTCGTCGACATCCTCGACCTCGGCCCCGTGCCCCAGCAGAGCGGAGACGCCGCGGGCCAGGGTTGGGGCTACACCGGCATCTTCGCCAAGGCCAACGGCGGAGGCTTCCTGACCGACTACTTCCCCGACGCCTACAAGGCGGTGTGGGACTTCCACGGTCAGCAGGCGGTCTCCCGGCACCTGCCCGGGATCCGCTTCACCGGCATCACCCACCCCGGACTGTTCGGGACCGCCCCCTCCGCCGAGCTGCTGGGCCGGTGGAACGCGCGCGAGAAGGCGCTCATCGACACGGACCCCGACCGCGTCCCGCCGCTGGCCGTCCCCCCGGACTCCTCCCACGCGCTCGCCGGCACGGCCACCGGGGACCTCGCCACGCGCATCTGCGCGGAGGGCGCCCGTACGGTGCCGGCCCGTGAGAACGGAGGCAACCACGACATCAAGAACTTCACGCGGGGTTCCCGGGTCTTCTACCCGGTGCACGTGAAGGACGCCAAGCTCTCAGGCGGCGACCTGCACTTCAGCCAGGGCGACGGGGAGATCACCTTCTGCGGCGCCATCGAGATGGGCGGGTTCATCGACTTCCACGTCGACCTGATCAAGGGCGGCATGGAGACGTACGGCATCTCGACCAACCCGGTGTTCATGCCCGGCAACGTCGAACCGCGCTACTCGGACTTCCTCACCTTCATCGGGATCTCCGTCGACCACGACACCGACACCAACTACTACCTCGACGCGACGCTCGCCTACCGCCGCGCGTGCCTCAACGCCGTCGAGTACTTCAAGAAGTTCGGCTACAGCGGCGAGCAGGCCTACCTGCTGCTCGGCTCCTCCCCCATAGAGGGACGCATCAGCGGCATCGTCGACATCCCCAACGCATGCTGCTCCCTGTACGTGCCGACCGCCATGTTCGACTTCGACGTGCGGCCGTCCGCCACCGGACCGATGCGGGCCGACCGCGGCCAGGCCGCGCTGACCAGCACCTGACCGTCCGCCGCGGGCCCTGCCCGGCGCTTCGGCCGGGCAGGGCCCGCACCCGTGCCCCGGCCGGGATCAGGGGGTGTAGAGCGACTGCGCCCGGGTCACCTCGCCGTTCGCGTCGAAGCTGAGGTCGTAGCCCAGGCCGTGCCGGTACGACGGCGCGGCCGTCCACCGGCTGACGAACTGCGCCTGGGAGTAGGCATGGGGGACGGAGTCGTCCCCCAGCGGGACCGACAGCAGGACCCGGCCGTCCGCGGCCATGGACACCGTGGTGTACGGCCCCTGGCCGGGGACGACCTCCCACGCCTCGATCGGTCCCGTGGCGGACATCTTCCGTGCGGCCCGCACCGACAGGTAGGTGCGCCCGTCGCGGGCCCACACGTCGCGGATCTGCACGAACTGCTTGGTACCGGCCCAGCGCGCGGCGCCGCCCGGCGCGGAGGCCGATGCGGAAGCCATGGGCAGGGGCGGGGACGAGGGCGAAGCGGCCGCGGGGGCGGAGCCGGAGGTGGCGGCGGCGGACGCGTCCGCCCGGACGCCGCCCCCGTTCCCGGAACAGGCGCCGAGGACAAGGGCGGTGAGGGCGAGGGCGGCGAGCCGGGCGGCGCCGCGGCGGCGCGCGGGGAACGAGGAGTGCGAGGAGGGCACGTTCAGTCCCATCGGTCGGTTCGGGTACGGTCGCGATGCACAGGCTCTACGCGCCGGTCCACCCCGGGGGTTACACCGCGAATGTCATGGGGCCGTAACAACTCGCCCCCTAGTGACCGGTTTCCCGCAGCGACGCCACGCGGTTCCGCGAGGTCGCCGGTCATCGCGTACAGCTGGCCGACGAGGCGGCCGACGCTCGCGCTGTAGAACGCGTCGAACTCACGCTCCCCCGCGCCGCGCCCCGGCCGGTCCTCGGGCATTCCCATTCCTCTTCCCCCGCCCGATGCCGCTGCGCCCCGGCCCGCACATGATCAAGGGCGCCGCACCATTGTGTTGCCCCGGGCGGCCGCTCTCAGGGGCCGGCCGGGCTCGGGGAGGCCGTTCCCGCGGACTCGGCACCGGTGGTGTGGCCGTCCACGTTGGCCGTCAGCCGGCGGAGGAGCTCCTGGGCGGTCCCGATCTCCTCCAGGGCCAGGCCCATGGCCTCCCCGACCGCGAGGGGGACGGTGCGGATGCGCTCCCGCAGTGCGGCTCCCTCCGGGGTGAGCGCCACTTCCACCACCCGCTCGTCGTCCGCCCGGCGCCGCCGCTCGAGCAGGCCTCGGGCCTCGAGGCGCTTGATCAGCGGCGTGAGGGTCCCGTAGTCCAGGTGCAGGGCGGCCACCAGGTCCTTGACGGGCGCGGTCCTGTGCTCCCAGAGCACGACCATGACCAGGTACTGGGGATAGGTCAGGCCCACCGCGTCGAGCAGGGGCCGGTAGGCGCCGGTGACCGCGCGCGAGGCCGCGTACAGGGTGAAGCAGAAGTGGTCGTCCAGCAGCAGTGAGGGCTCCCCGGTGCCGCCCTGTCCGGGCGCGCGGTTGTCGTCGCTCACGGTTTCCTCCCCTTCCTCGGTCGTCGGTCGGTTGCCTCGGCGGACATTGTGACATCTTCCACGGAGGCCATTGTCTGGAGCACCATTGGGTTGCACGCAAGATAAATGGACGCTAGGTTTCTCGGCATCGCCCGGGGCGGACACCCCGGGGACCGCTCGCCCGGCCGGAGCCGGGCGCCGTACCGCAAGGAGAGCCACCGTGAACCTCAAGACCGTCTTCCGCCCCACCCGCAAGCGCGTCGCCGTCCTGGGCGCCGCCGCAGGCGTCGCGGCGCTCACGCTGGCGGCCACGGCTCCGGCCAACGCCGCCAAGGCCACGCACCACCCGGCGGAGAAGAAGCCCACGGTCGTCCTGGTGCACGGCGCGTTCGCGGACGCCTCCAGCTGGAACGGCGTGGTCAAGCGCCTGAAGCGCGACGGTTATCCGGTCGTGGCCCCGGCCAATCCGCTGCGCGGGCTGGCGAGCGACTCGGAGTACATCCGCAGCTTCCTCAAGAGCGTGAAGGGGCCGATCGTGCTCGCCGGCCACTCCTACGGCGGCTCGGTGATCACCGAGGCCGCGGCCGACTCCCCCAACGTCAAGGCGCTGGTGTACATAGCCGCCTTCGCCCCGGACAAGGGCGAGACCGTCACCCGGATCTCCGACACGTTCCCCGGCGGCACCCTCGGCGAGACCCTCAACGCCGTGCCCTTCCCGCTCCCCGGCGGCGGCACTGGCACCGACCTGTACATCAAGGCCGACAAGTTCCACGCCCAGTTCGCGGCCGACGTGCCGAAGTCCGTCGCCGAGCAGATGGCCGCCACCCAGCGCCCCGTGGCCGCGTCGGTCTTCGACGAGAAGGCCGTCAACGCCGCCTGGCGGACCATCCCGTCCTGGGACCTGATCACCACACAGGACAAGAACATCACCCTCGCCGCCCAGCGCTTCATGGCCAAGCGGGCCCACGCCCACACCGTCGAGATCCAGGCCTCCCACGCCGTCTCGGTCTCCCGTCCCGGCGCGGTGACCCGCATCATCGAGCAGGCCGCCCGCTCCACCGTCCGCTGACCCACGCCGCGTACGACCCGAAGGGCCCCGGCCGGATCCCGGCCGGGGCCCTCGTGCCGCCCGGTGGCGGCGCCGCTCAGCCGCCCAGGACGGAGATCTGCTTCTTCTCCATGGGACTCGCGTCGGCGTACCGCACCAGGTCGAGGAAGCGCCGGTCGCGCACCACCGCCAGCAGTTGCCCCGCGGTGACCGGGGCGGAGGCCTTCGCGTCCTGGTCGGGGTAGACGGCGAGTTCCACGTCGCTGTGGCCGTAGACGAAGCGGACCCGGGTGTACATCGTGTCCGGAGAGCCGTCGACCAGGCGGTACGCCGTCGCCTTGATGCCGCCCGGCAGCGTGCCTTGCTCGCAGCTGCCGCCCCTGAGGGAGTCGGGGTCCTCGGGGCACGTGTCCCCGTGCCGGGTCGTCCTGGGGACACTGCCGGAGGGCCGTACCGACAGGGTGACGGTGAACACCTTCCCGCCCGCGGTCTCGCCCTGGTAGCGCCACACCGCGAGGTCGACCGGCCGGATCAGGCCGACCGCGTCGGGAAGCAGCTCGTCGAGGAGCACCGCCGCCTGCTGCTGGAACCCCTCCTGGCGCTTGCGCTCGGCGGGCGGCAGGTCGGCCATGGACTCCTCGGTGTCGCTGGTGGGTTCGATGTGGACCGGCGTCCGGTACGGCGCCGGTTCCTTGGACGTACGCGGCGCGGGCGTGGTGCTCGCGGCGGGACGGACCGTCGTACCCCCGCCGCCCCCGCCCGGCAGCGCCGCGGATCCGAACACCACGGCCCCGATCGCACAGGCGACCCCGGCGGCGACGGCGACCCGCACCCGTGCCCTGCGGCGCCGTCCCTGGACGACCGCCGCGGGCACCAGGTCGAGGGCCGGCGGCAGCTCCGCCACCGCGTGCTCCATGGCGTCCCTCACCAGCAGGGCGCTTCCGTGCTCGTCCTGTGGCATGTTGTCTCCCATGGCGGTCCCTCAGCTTCCCGTGGCGTAGACGTGGGCCTCGCCCAGCTGGGCGCGCAATTTGGCCAGGGAGCGTGAGCACTGGCTCTTGACGGTGGACTCGCTGCACTTCAGCAGCGTGGCGACGGACTCGACGCTCTGGTCCTCCCAGTAACGCAGCACGACCATGGCCCGGGCCCTGGGCGGCAGTCCGGCGAGGGCCGACAGCAGCGTCACCCGCAGGTCGGCATGGTCGGGCGAGGGCCCCGGCCCGGGACGCGAGTGCGCCAGCAGGTCCCGCAGCCGCCGCCTCCGCTCGGCCAGGTACGTACGGGTCAGCACGGTCCTGGCGTACGCCTCGATGTGGTCGGCGGCGCTCGCCCGCCGCCAGTGCTGGAACAGCTTGGCGAGCGTGGTCTGCGTCAGGTCCCGGGCCGTGTCCGCGTCCCCGCACAGCAGGTACGCGGTCCGGTACAGCCGTTTCTGACTCGCCCGGGCGAAGGCCTCGAAGCTCTCCGGCGCCCGTGGGCCCTCCGGCGCCTGCGAGCCCCGGCCGTTGTCCGGCATCTGCTCTCCTCTCCGGGCCCTGCGAGGGCCCATTCCCGTCACCCGTCTTCAGAGCGCTGTCGAGCGCCAAAGGTTGAAACCGAGTTCGGCGCGGGACGCGGGGGCGCGGGAAGGAGGACGGCGCCTGGCGGCAGGGACGGAGGATACGGGGCACGGCGCCCCGGGCCGCTGCGGCGCGGGTTCAGCGGGTTCAGCGGGCCCGGCACGCGGCCGGAGAAGCCCCGGCCGCGTGCCGGGGCGGTACCGCGTGTCCGCTCCCGACACTCGTGGCCTCCGTCCTGGAACGGCGGCCACGAGTGACGGGTCGGCGACGGGTGCCGGCGACGGGCGCCGGCCCGTGCCGGCGGAACGTCAGGCGTTCTGCCCGGGCGTCTGCTTGACGGCGTCGACGATCGCCCGGTCGGTGATGGCGTCGGTGTACCGGACGGTGCCGGGCTTCATCACGACGCCGTACTCGGAGACCTCCCTGACCTGCACGGAGCGCTCACCGAGGAAGACGTGGGTCTTCTTGTCGAAGATCCACTCCTCTCGTGCGCCGCTGGTCTCGTCCAGCCGGGCCACCGCGACTCCCGAACGGCCGATCGCGTCCTGGGCGTCGTTCACCACGACGACGCCGGGGATCTTCGCCGCCGCCTTGAACAGCGCCGCGTACAGCTCCGCCGGCGGGTAGCTCTCGCCGAGCAGATCGCCGATCGTGGTGAACGCCTGCTGGTCCGGAGTGTTGCCCTGCCCCTTGGTCTCCTTGTAGATCAGCTCCAGCAACTGATCGGGGTCGGTGGGCAGCGCGGCCAGATAGTCGTACGACGGGGCACCCATGTGCGCCTTGAAGGGCCTGCCCTGCTCGTCGGGCAGGCTCAGCGTCTCACCCTCGGGGCTGTCGTTGACGGAGGGGTCGATCAGCCAGCCCTTGGTGCCGTCGGCGGACTTCCAGATCTGGCGCTTGTGCAGGGGGTGGCTGGCGAGGCTGCTCTTGTCGTCGACCGTCTTGACGAAGGTCTCGGCCGCCTTGGACTCGATGTAGACGTACTGGCCCGGCTTCACGGTCGGGTGGGACCCCTCCGCCGCCACCAGCGAGATCTGGTCGAGCAGTTGCGGTACGCCCTTGGTGGTCGGAGTGCCGAGCTGTGTGGTCAGCGCCGGCCCGCCGGCGGCATCACCGGACTTCGCGCCCGCCCCGCTGTTCAGCACCGAGCCGACGACGACCGCGCCGGCCACGGCGAGGGCGGCCGCGGGCAGCGCGATCGCCGGACGCGGCAGCCGGAAGCGCCGCGTCCGCGACCGGCCGGAGCCGGTGCTCGCCGGGTGCTCTTCCCGCTGAATGTCCTGCTGGATGTGGGCCATCAGACGCTCCTTGTGGAACTGGTGACGGCCCGCCGGAAGATCGCGTCCAGTCTGCGGGAGGAGAGAGGCACTCTCTTCCCACTCGGCCGGACTCTGCCGGGACTGAGATGCTTTCATCGGTTCCCTCCCGATACGGGCCGGATCGCGTTGATACGGTCTCCTCTTACCTGGCGATCCGGCTGGGCGAGTTCCCGATTTCCCGGGACGATCTTTTCCGGGTTCCCCCCGGCCCGCCGCGCGGCGGACGAATCCCGTGCACCCTCCCGCGCGGACCGATCGGCGAGTTCGGCCTCGGTGAGCTTGCGCAGCTTGGCGCGGGCCCTGGAGAGGCGGGAGCGGACGGTGCCGACGGCGATGCCGAGCGCCTCGGCCGCGGCCGTGTACTCCAGCCCCTCCCACAGGCACAGCGTCAGGACCTCGCGTTCGGGTCTGCGCAGTGCGGCGAGCGCGCGCAGGGCCGCGGCGATACGCCGCCGGTCGTCGAGCCGGCCCGCCACCTCGTCGGCGTGGTCGGGCAGGGCCGTCTCGGCCTCGGCGGCCGCGATCGCGGCCGCCTGGTAGCGCCGATTGCTGCGGTAGTGGGCACGAGCGACGTTGGTCGCGACGCCCAGTACCCACGGTCGCAGGGAGCCGCCCTCCGGATCGACCCGGTCACGCAGCCGCCAGACCTCCATGAAGGTCTCGGCCATCACGTCCTCTGCCGCGGACCAGTCGGCGGTGAGGCGGAAAGCGTGGTTGTAGACGGCGCGGGCATAGCTGTCGTACAGCTCGGCGAACGCGCTCGGATCCCCGGCCCGTATCCGGGTACGCATGTCTGTGCTCACCCTGCTTAACTGTCGCACCACCCGCCCCGGGTTCCCGTGAGCCACGTCACACGACGGGCCCGGGGCGGCCGCGCACCGCCGGCCGGACCGGCCCGAACGCCCGCCAGGCGCAACGGGATCGGGGCGACCCGGAGACCTCACCCGTCAGGTTGTGAGCGGCCCACGGAAGAGCCGGATGTGACGTGAGCCCCGGGCCGCCGGCCCGGGGCTCACGGGTGGAGCGGGGTGCCTACGCGGTGGTGCGGTAGGCGCGGTAGATCGTCTGCTTCACCGTGTTGCCGGCGGCGTCGGTGAGCGTGACGCGCAGCGAGACGGTCCCGGGGCGGGCGGGGTGACGCAGTTCGAGCCGCTCGCGGTCGACGACCCTCGCCGTCCTCCAGGTCCTGCCCTCGTCGTAGGACACCGCGAACGCCAGCTTGCGGGCGGTGCGGGCGGTGGCCGCCCCCTCGACCGTGAAGGGCACGGTGAAGACCGCACCCGCCTTGGCCGTACTGGCCGTCCCGAGCGCGGGCGTGAAGCGCACCGCGGACAGCGGCAGCCACTTCCGGGTGTCCCCCGCCACGTGGGCGGACCGGAAGGTCCACTCGGCGGTCACCCGGGTGCTGACCGCCGAGAGGGACGCGGCCCGGGAGACATCGGTGGTGAGCCGGTAGGTCCGCCGCCCGGCGGGGAGCGTGTGCGATTCGCCGTTCAGGGGCGTGTCCGAGGTGAACACCGGCTTGCCGTCGGCGTACAGCGCACTCGTGGCCTTGGCGTAGTCGGAGACGCCCACATGGCCCGCGCCGTCGGAGAACAGCGGCACATAGGCGGTGAAGTCGTCGCCGAGACGGACCGCACCCGACGCCTCCCGGCCCGCGCTGTAGAGGTGCGGACCGAAGACACCGATGTTGAACCGCCGCGCATAGTGCTTGCCCGCGCGGTAGGACCTGGCGCCGGTGACCGTCTGACTGCCCTCCCACCGCGGTTCGCCCTCCGCGTCCGGAGCGCCGTACTGGACGGTGGCGTACTGCCACTTCACGCCCGGCAGCACGTAGTCGGTGTCGGTGCGCGGCAGGACGCCCCCATCCGGGTGGAAGTCGAACCAGGAGCCGTTGGGCAGCAGGGGCGCGGCACTCAGGCTCCCGGTCTTGCCCACCGCGGGTGCGCCGAGGGTGAGACCCAGCTCGGCGAAGTTCTCGCGCCGCAGGTTCGCGGTGAACCCGGAGAGATCGCCGGTGCGGTTCCAGGCCGGCCGGTAGTGCACCGAACCGTGCGTCCACGTCCCGTTGTACTGCGCGAACGCCTCGCGGGCCGGCAGCCGGGCCCCGAGCTGCCCGACGCGCAGGTTGCCGAAGCCGCCCATGTCGTAGGTGGAGGTGTAGCCCGATCCGCCGATGTCGACGCCGAAGTTGAGCGTGGCGTCGGTGTGCTTCGCCGCACGGTCGGGAACGGTGATCCGGACGGGCCTGGCCTCGCGGGCGTCCATGACCAAGGTGGTGTCCCGGTTCAGCGCGAACTTCGGGTGCAGCAGCACGGCCAGCTTCCCGTCATCGGGGCCGGCTCCGGTGGAGACGCGGCCCTCGAGGGAGTAGCGGCCCTTGGGCAGCCGCACCGTGAACTCTCCGTCCGCGGGGTCGGAGTAGTCGTTCCAGATGGTGGTGTCCAGGCCGTACACGCCCGTCTCGGAGTCGCCGGTGGGCTTGCCCCGCAGGTCCAGGTGTTTGACGGTGAGGTCGTACGACTCGGATTCGCGGCTCACGCCGACGGCGGTGCGCACGGTGGTGTCCCCGGCCGTCGCGGTCACCGAGCCCCCGAACCGGCCGTCGGCCGTGCCCGCACGGGTGTCGGCGGTAACGGCGGCGGTCGCGGTGCCGCCCGCCGGGATGGTGAGCTGCTTCGGCGAGACGGCGAACATGCCCTCGGCGGCCGGCTTACCGTCCTCGCCGAACGCCTCGGTGGCGAGGTCGAGGGTGACCGGCCGGTCGCCGTCGTTGCGGTAGGTGATCTCCTTGGTGACGGGCCGGTCGTCGGCGTGCGGCCACCGGACGGTGCCGAAGCCAAGCGAGGCGGGGCTGCCGGTCACCCGCTGGCGCATGGCCCGCGCGATGTCCGTACGGCCCGTGCCCTGCGCGAACGCGGAGAGACCCGCGGCCGCGGCGGCGGACCCGGTGAGGGCGGCCTTGATCCGCTCGCCGGTCCAGTCCGGGTGCTGCTGGGCGAGGATCGCGGCGGCGCCCGCGACGTGCGGGGTGGCCATCGACGTACCGCTCATCGACACGTAGCCGTCGGCCGCCGGGTCGCCCTCCACGCCCTCGGCCGCCCTCGCGGCGACGATGCCCACGCCGGGGGCGGTGAGGTCCGGCTTGAGGGAGCTGTCGGCGGCGGGGCCCCGGCTGGAGAACTCGGCGATGGCGTCCGTCCGGTCCACCGCGCCCACGGTCAGCGCGGCGGCGGCGCTGCCCGGAGAACCGATGGTGGCCGCGTCGGGACCGCTGTTGCCGGCGGCGATGACGAAGAGGGCGCCGGAGGCCGCCGACAGCTCGTTCACGGCCTGCTCGACCGGGTCGGTCTCCGGGGTGTCCTCGCCACCGAGGCTGAGGTTGACCACCTTCGCGCCCTGGGCGACGGCCCACTGCATACCGGCGATGATGTCGGAGGCGTTGCCGGTGCCGCTGTCGTCGAGCACCTTGCCGCTGATGATGCGGGCGCCGGGCGCGACGCCCTTGTACCTCCCGCCCGATCGGGCGCCGGAGCCCGCGACGATCGAGGCCACATGCGTGCCGTGGCCGACGCGGTCCACGGTGTCCGGGGAACCGGAGAAGTTCTTCTGGGCGCCGATGCGCTCCTTCAGGTCCGGGTGTGTGGCGTCCACCCCCGTGTCCAGCACCGCGACGGTGACGCCCTCGCCGTCGTAGCCGGCCGCCCATGCCTCGGGAGCGCCGATCTGCGCCGTGCTGCGGTCCAGGCTCGCCGTGACCTTGTCGTCGAGCCAGATCCTCTCGACATTCGCCGAGGTGGCGGCGGCCGCCGAACGCGAGCCCGCGCCACTGCCGGTGAGGGTCCGCCACAGCGCCGCGGCCTCGGACTTGCGGGCCCGCAAGGCGTCGCCGTTGACGCTGGGCAGGGCCCGGCCGACTCGGGCACCCGAATCGGACAGCGTCCGCGCCGCGACGGAGCGGCCCTCGGCGTAGGTGACGATGAGCGGCAGATCCGGCCGCGAGGCATCGTCGTACCCCCGGCTCACCAGCCGCGTCACGTCGAACAGCCGCCGGTCGGCGGTGCCGTCCGCGAGCAGCCGCTCGGCATCACGCGGTACGGCGTAGGTGTGGCCGTCGGCTGCCCGGGATATGCGGAATCCCACGCCTTCCCGGCCCTTGGCGGCCGTGACGCCGACGACCCGGCCGGCGGCGTCCAGGGTCACCGTGTCGCCCGTGACGAGGGTGACCGTTCTCCTGGTGCCGTCGGAGCCGCTGCCAGTGCCGGCACCGGCACCGGAATCTGCAGGCGCGGCCTGGACGACGCCGGCCGTACTGCTCAGCAGGGCGGTGGCGAGGACGACGGCGGCAGCCGTCGCTCGTCTCGTGTGCTTCAAGGCATGCCTTTCTTCCCGGGCACGGCGAAGCGGCCGGTGCCGGCGGAAAAGGGGGAACGGGGACAGGGAAAGGAGGCAGCGAAGGGAACGGCCGCAGGGCGAGCCACACTTCAGGCCCGGGATGAAGACGGACACAGTGACGGCAGCGGCCAGACCCGGCAGGATCGCGGAGCCGAACCGCCGCACGCCGGCGGTGGACACCACCGCCGTGCCGGCGACGACCGGGGTGTCAGCCTTCCCACTCGGCCGGGCTCTGCCCGGACTGATTCGCTCTCATCGGTTCCTTCCGATACGGGCCGGATCGCCTTGGTCCCCTGTTACCTGTCGATCCGTCCCGCCGAGTTCCCGATTTCCCCGGGCCGGCTTCGGACCGGATCCCGGCGAAGGCGATCCGGGACGCCGTCGGTGCTCTTCGACCGCACGGGAGCGACGTGATCCGCGTCCTCACGGCCGGGCTCACCCTCGACGGGCATGGCGAGCCTTCCCAAGCGAAGTGGTTCCCCCGTCCTGGCGGACGGCGCGGCGCAGGAAGTCCCCCCGGGCCGACGTGCCATTAGCATGCCTGCGTTGATCCCAAACGAGACTTCGGGGGTGTCCGTGAGGCGCACTTCATGGCTGGCGGCGGCCGTATCGGCCACTGCCTTGCTGGCCGGCTGTTCCAGCGAAACGGTCCGCAGCCACTCGTCCGCCTCGCATGTCCCCGTGCCCAGCTCGAACGCGTCACAGACCGCCGCCGCATCGAGTACGCCTGAGCTGACCGTCCTGTCGGCGACAACTGCAGCGCAGGCCGACGAGCAAATACACAGGGTGTTCAATGAGATTCTCGCGTCGCTGGACGTGAAGTCTCAGCAGACGCAGCAGTCCGCAGCGGTGGTTGCTGTGCCGGAAGGCTCGAGTGTGGGGCAGTGCAGCAAGGCAGGCACGGTGCACCATGCGGTCACCAGCCTCCTGATGAATACCGCCGAGCCATGGACCGTGCCGGACGTCGGTCCTCGCGCGAGAACTCTCCTCGAACAACGCGGCTGGACCTTCTCGGCTTGGGAATCCAAGTCCAAGCGCGACACGAAGAGGTCGATGGGACGCCAGGCGGGGTACACGGTGATTGTGCTTTACATCCCTGGAACTGGAGGTGTCCAGCTCATCGGTACGTCGCCCTGTCTGCCCGGGAGGCCTGTCACCGCGCCTTCGGCCTTCCCCGACTCGCCGGCACAGTAGGGAGGCAGCACAGTCGTTCGTCGGGGCGAGCTCGGTGTCGAAGTCGTTGCGGTTCACCGAGTCGCGCCGTGAGCTCCCGGGCTCGGTCGGTCGTCGGCGAAAGGAGCCCGGGCCAGGGAGGTAGTTCCCAACCTGACCGCGAAGCACCGATCAGGGCTGGCTGAATCAGCGGGTGCAGATCACGCTCACCAGAGTGAACGACGCGTAGAAAGGCCCTTGGGAGAGGCTTGCGAACCAGCGATGGCCACGGTCTCGGTCGATGCGGCCCTCGCTGATGGCCCGCTGCATGTTGCGGCCGAGTCCCAGGGTGTGGTCTGCCTCTTGGAAGTCCCGGAAGACCGGTGTCGTGGCGAGCGCGGCTTCGACACGGAAACCCGCCTGTTCGGCCAAGCGTGCAAGGCTGCGGCCGATGGCTCCATGGCGAACCACTTCCGCAGCCGTATAGCGGGTGAAAGCGCGGCTCGTCTCAAGGTCTTCAGCGTCAATGCTCAGGGTGTCCCTGTCGGGTTCGACAAGGCCGACCCGCGCGCCTGGCCGGGTTGCATGATGGAGTTGCACAAGGACGTTCGCAGGTTCGGCGACATGCATGAGGACTCGGTCGATCTTGGCCCGATCCACCGTTCCCGGTTCGATGGGGAGGGCGTGCACGTCCCCTTCACGGAGCTCCACCCGGTGCAGGTTGTTGGTGCGTTCGCGAGCCCGGGCAAGCATGGCAGGGTCGCGATCGACACCGATCACCGTGCCACTGTCCCCGACACGTTCGGCCAGCGCCGGCAGATCGGTGCCCCGGGCCGCACCTCACGTCCAGCACCGTCTGGCCCGCCTGGACGTCCAAGAGGTCGAGCAACTGCTGCTTGTACGCACGGCCGGCATCGTCGGCAGCAGCGCGGAGCATGTAGGAAGCCTGATCAGGCCGGGGCACCCCCAGAGTCGATGACATGCGGGTCAGTCAAACACCCCGGTTCCCCACCTGACGTCAATTCTCGTGAACATCCACGAGCCCCGAGATCACCGACTCTGTCCGAACCAGCAGACAAACGCTGCTGCTGACGCCGATCCAAGCAACACCAACCTTCGTGGTTGCACCGACCCCATCCCAATTGCGCAAAGTCCCCGCTGATGCTCTCCCCGCCTACGTGGCGAGGCCGCGCCGAACCACCCGCACGATCGTGGCTGCCTGAGCCTGCTCCTGCGGGCATCGAAGCGGCGCAACAGCGCCGGTGGGTGATCGCGGTCGCCCTCGGGCTGCGACAGGGAGAGGCCCTGGGTCTGCACTGGGAGGACACCGACCTGGAGACCGGCTACCTCCGCACCCGCAAGAACCGCCTTCGCCCAAGTACGCGCACGGCTGCGGCGGCCACTGCGGCAGGAAGGCCGGGTACTGCCCCCGGCGCGAGCAGGTACGTCGCGAGTACCAGTCGACCACGTCCCGGGCCGTCCGCCGCACCGTCGGCCTGCCGGCCCCGCTGATCAAGCTGCTCCGTCGGCACCTGGGGGAACAGGAGCGCGAAAGGATCGCCGCCGGCGATTCCTGGCAGGGCACCGGGTGCGTCTTCGCTCAGCCGGACGGCTCCCCACTGGTGCCGAACACGGACTACCACCACTGGAAGAAGCTGCTTCAGCTCGCGGGAGTACGGGACGGCCGGCTGCACGACGCTCGCCACACCGCGGCGACGGTCCTGCTTCTGCTCGGCGTCCCCGATGCCGTCGTGGACGCGATCACGGGCTGGGGGCCCGGTGGCTCGGCCCGGATGCGCTCGGGTACATGCACGTGACCGGACCTGTGCTGAAGAACGTGGCTCGCCAGATCGGCGACGCGCTGTGGGGCTCGCCCGGGGTCAACTGAGACGGAGCACGTCGAAGGGCCCCACCGCGACCGGTGGGGCCCTTCGACAACGTGCCCGGTGAGGCACTGGCGGAGGATACGAGATTCGAACTCGTGAGGGGTTGCCCCCAACACGCTTTCCAAGCGTGCGCCCTAGGCCTCTAGGCGAATCCTCCGCGGCAAACATTACTAGACCGGAGGGAGTGCTCGCGAACTCGTTCCCGGGTGATCCGATCAGGTAGGGTGGGCGTAGCCCCTCACGTGGCGCTATCTCGCTGAACCCCCCCAGGGCCGGAAGGCAGCAAGGGTAAGTGGGCTCTGGCGGGTGCGTGAGGGGTCTTTTGCTGCCCCGGAGCTGCGCGAAGCCACCGCGAAGCCCACGGGAAGCCGTCGCGGGGCGGCCGGGGAGGCCGCCGGTGTGGGGCCCGTCACATGCGCGGGGCCCGGGTGTCGGTGGGGGCCGATATCGTCGTAGGCGTGTCCCTCGCTCTGTACCGCCGCTATCGCCCCGAGACCTTCGCCGAGGTCATCGGGCAGGAGCACGTCACGGACCCGCTGCAGCAGGCGCTGCGGAACAACCGGGTCAATCACGCGTACCTGTTCAGCGGGCCGCGCGGCTGTGGCAAGACGACCAGCGCGCGCATCCTGGCGCGGTGTCTGAACTGCGAGAAGGGCCCGACGCCGACACCGTGCGGGGAGTGCCAGTCGTGCCGGGACCTGGCGCGCAACGGCCCCGGGTCGATCGACGTGATCGAGATCGACGCCGCGTCGCACGGCGGTGTGGACGATGCCCGTGACCTGCGGGAGAAGGCGTTCTTCGGGCCCGCGAGCAGCCGGTACAAGATCTACATCATCGACGAGGCGCACATGGTCACCTCGGCGGGCTTCAACGCCCTGCTGAAGGTGGTCGAGGAGCCGCCGGAGCATCTGAAGTTCATCTTCGCGACCACCGAGCCCGAGAAGGTCATCGGCACGATCCGGTCGCGCACCCACCACTACCCGTTCCGGCTGGTCCCGCCCGGCACGCTGCGGGACTATCTGGCGGAGGTCTGCGAGCGGGAGGCGATCCCGGTCGAGGCCGGGGTGTATCCGCTGGTCGTGCGGGCCGGTGCCGGCTCCGTCCGCGATTCGATGTCGGTGATGGACCAGTTGCTCGCCGGGGCGGGCGAGGCCGGTGTGACATACGCCATGGCGACCTCGCTGCTGGGGTACACAGACGCCACACTCCTCGACGACGTCGTGGACGCCTTCGCCGCCGGGGACGGCGCGGCGGCCTTCGAGATCGTCGACCGCGTGATCGAGGGCGGGCACGACCCGCGGCGCTTCGTCGCCGACCTGCTGGAGCGTCTGCGCGACCTGGTGATCCTGGCCGCGGTGCCGGACGCGGTGGAGAAGGGCCTGATCGACGCCCCCGCGGATGTCGTGGAGCGGATGCAGGCCCAGGCCGGGGTGTTCGGGGCGGCGGAGCTCAGCCGCGCCGCGGACCTGGTCAACGCGGGCCTGACGGAGATGCGCGGGGCGACCTCGCCGCGTCTGCAGCTGGAGTTGATCTGCGCCCGTGTGCTGCTGCCGGCGGCGTACGACGACGAGCGGTCCCTGCAGGCCCGCCTGGACCGGCTGGAACGACGGGCGTCCGCGGGCGGTTTCGCGGCGCCCGCGGGAGGCCCGGCGGCCCCCGTGGTGGAGTTCGGCGAGCCGCTGCCGCCCGGCGGCGGTCCCGCGGCGGCGCGGGCGGCGATGAACGGCCCGGCCCGGCCCGCCGAGGCGGCCCCCGTGCCCGCGCCCACCCCCGTACCGGCCGCCCCCGCCGAGCCCACGCCTCCGCCCCCGCCCGCCGCCGCGCCCGCGCCGGCCCCCGCCGCGCAGCGTCCCGGCGCCTGGCCGAGCGCCGCCGCCCCAGGCGGCGGGCAGCGTCCCGGCGCCTGGCCCACCGCGGCGTCGGCCGCGGCGCAGGCACCCGCCCCCGCCGCGGCGCCGCCCGCACAGGCCCCCGCGCCCGCCCCGGCCGCGTCCGCCGCCGCGCAGCCCATCGGCGACGCCTCGCGCGTCCACCAGATGTGGCCCGCGGTCCTCGAAGCGGTGAAGCGGCTGCGCAAGGTCACCTGGATACTGCTCGACCAGAACGCCCGGCTCGTCGGCTTCGACGGCTCCACGCTGCAGATCGGCTTCGACAACCCCGGTGCCCGCGACAGCTTCGCCAACCGCGGCCACGAGGAGGTGCTCAGGCAGGCGATCAGCGACGCCCTGGGCGTGCAGTGGCGCATCGAGGCGATCGTCAGCCCGGGCGGCCCCGGCGGCGGATCCGGTCCGGCCGGACCGGGCGCCGGCCCCGGTGGCGGCGGCCCCCGCCCCGCCCCCGTACCCCCGGCGTCGCCCGCGCAGCAGCCGCACCAGCAACAACAGCCGCACCAGCAGCCCCAGAACCCGGCGTCGCCCCCGGCACCGCCGTCGCCGCCGGCCGCCGCGGCCGCCCGCGCCGCCGTCAACGCGCCGCCCACGGCGCCCGCGTACGCGCATGTCGCCGAGGAGCCGCCGCCCATCGAGTACGACATGCCCGAGGACGACGACCCGGATCTGGTCGAGAGCGCGCTCAGCGGCCACGACCTCATCGTGCGCGAGCTGGGCGCCACCGTGATCGAGGAGATCGCCAACGAGTAGCGGCGGCCGCCCCGTTCCCCCCGCGGGGAAGACACCGCCCGGGCGGAACGGGCGACGCGCGCCGCTCGTTCCTTCGTACGGGTAGCGCGAGCGGGCGCCCGAGCACGTAGGCTCGCCCTACCCGCACAACCGATGTCGTGAGGCAGGAGCGAGACCGTGATCCCCGGTGGTGGTCAGCCGAACATGCAGCAGCTGCTCAAGCAGGCACAGAAGATGCAGCAGGACCTCGCGGCGGCCCAGCAGGAGCTCGCCGAGACCGAGATCGAGGGCACGGCCGGCGGTGGCCTGGTGAAGGCCGTCGTCACCGGAGCCGGCGAGCTGCGGGGTCTGGTCATCGACCCCAAGGCGGTCGATCCTGAGGACACGGAGACGCTGGCCGATCTGGTCGTCGCCGCCGTGCACAACGCGAACGCGAGCGCGCAGGAGCTGCAGCAGAGCAAGCTCGGCCCGCTCGCCCAGGGCCTGGGGGGCATCCCCGGCCTTCCTTTCTAGTTCCAGGCGACGAAGAGGGCACAGCGTGTACGAGGGCGTGGTTCAGGACCTGATCGACGAGCTGGGCAGACTGCCCGGCGTGGGTCCCAAGAGCGCGCAGCGGATCGCCTTCCACATCCTGCAGGCCGATCCCGCCGACGTCCGCCGGCTCGCGCACGCCCTCAGCGAGGTGAAGGCGAAGGTCCGGTTCTGCGCGGTCTGCGGCAATGTCGCCGAGGCCGACCAGTGCCGGGTCTGCCGTGATCCGCGCCGCGACCCCGCAGTCATCTGCGTGGTCGAGGAACCCAAGGACGTGGTGGCGATCGAGCGGACCCGCGAGTTCCGCGGCCGCTACCACGTGCTCGGCGGCGCGATCAGCCCGATCGAGGGGGTCGGCCCGGACGACCTGCGGATACGGGAGCTGCTGACGCGGCTCGCGGACGGCACCGTCACCGAGCTGATCCTGGCCACCGACCCCAATCTGGAGGGGGAGGCCACGGCCACGTATCTCGCACGCATGGTCAAACCGATGGGACTGAAGGTCACCCGTCTCGCCAGCGGCCTGCCGGTCGGCGGCGACTTGGAATACGCCGACGAGGTCACGCTCGGCCGGGCCTTTGAAGGAAGGCGGCTGCTTGATGTCTGACAACGCCCTGGACCCCGACGACTTCGCCTCCTCGATCGCGGACCAGATCGAGAGCTTCATCCTGTCGGTACGGGAGGTCGCCAAGGGCGACGACCCCGACAGCGCGGTGCCCTACCTGCTGCTGGAGGTCTCCCAGCTGCTGCTGGCCGGCGGGCGCCTCGGGGCGCACGAGGACATCGTCCCGGAGGAGCGCTACGAGCCCGACATCGGTCCGGAGCCCGACGCCGACGAGCTGCGCCAGCGGCTCGCGGTGCTGCTGGAGCCGATCGACGTCTACTCCGAGGTCTTCGACCCCTACGTGCCGCGCAGCACGCCGGTGGCCTGCCGGATCTCCGACGACCTGGCGGACGTGGTGACGGATCTCGCCCACGGCCTGGCGCACTTCCGGGAGGGCCGCGTCAGCGAGGCGCTGTGGTGGTGGCAGTTCTCCTATCTGTCCAACTGGGGCCCGACCGCCTCGGCCTCCCTGCGCGCACTGCAGTCCCTGGTCGCCCACGTGCGGCTGGACAGCCCGCTGGACGCGCTGGACGGCCTGGACACCGACCACGGCGCGGACGACGAGGAGAAGCTCGCCGCCGAGGCGGGCCGGGTCATGGCCGCCGAGATCGCCAAGCCCCTGGGGCTGCGCCCCAGCAGGTGAGCCGCTCCGTGCCGCCTCCGCCGGCGCGGAGGCGGGAGTGCGCCCGGCGCAGTGACTGCGCCCGGCGCAGTGACGTGGAGCATGGTGCACGGTGTGAATACCTCGGCGCGTCCCTGGGCAGATGGCCCGCAGAGTGGGCCAGACGTCTCAGTATCTGGTATTGAGGGGTCGGTTCCGGCCTGCTCGTTAGACTGAGCCGAACGCAGTACCGGATTTGAGGAGCGCACGTGGGCCTTGTCGTGCAGAAGTACGGCGGCTCCTCCGTTGCGGATGCCGAGGGCATCAAGCGCGTTGCCAAGCGGATCGTCGATGCCAAGAAGAACGGCCACCAGGTGGTCGTCGTGGTCTCGGCGATGGGTGACACGACGGACGAGTTGATCGAGCTCGCCGAGCAGGTATCTCCGATGCCTACCGGCCGCGAGTTCGACATGCTGCTGACCGCCGGAGAGCGGATCTCCATGGCCCTGCTGGCGATGGCGATCAAAAACCTCGGACACGAGGCGCAGTCGTTCACCGGCAGCCAGGCGGGTGTCATCACCGACTCCGTCCACAACAAAGCGCGCATCATCGATGTCACGCCGGGCCGCATCCGCACCGCCCTCGACCAGGGCAACATCGCGATCGTGGCCGGCTTCCAGGGCGTGTCCCAGGACAGCAAGGACATCACGACGCTGGGCCGGGGCGGCTCCGACACCACCGCGGTGGCGCTGGCGGCGGCCCTGGACGCCGAGGTGTGCGAGATCTACACCGACGTCGACGGCGTGTTCACCGCCGACCCGCGCGTGGTGAAGAAGGCGCGGAAGATCGACTGGATCTCCTCCGAGGACATGCTGGAGCTCGCCAGCTCCGGCTCCAAGGTGCTGCTCCACCGCTGCGTGGAGTACGCCCGCCGTTACAACATCCCGATCCACGTCCGGTCGTCGTTCTCCGGCCTCCAGGGCACTTGGGTCAGCAATGAGCCGCGAGAGGACCAGAAGGGCATGGAGCACGCGATCATCTCCGGTGTCGCGCACGACACATCCGAGGCCAAGGTGACGGTCGTCGGGGTGCCCGACAAGCCGGGCGAGGCCGCCGTGATCTTCCGGGCGATCGCCGACGCCGAGATCAACATCGACATGGTGGTGCAGAACGTGTCGGCCGCGGCCACCGGCCTGACCGACATCTCCTTCACCCTCCCCAAGGCCGACGGCCCGAAGGCGATCGAGGCCCTGAAGCGGGTGAAGGGCGCCATCGGCTTCGAGACGCTGCGCTACGACGACCAGATCGCCAAGATCTCGCTCGTGGGCGCCGGGATGAAGACCAACCCCGGTGTCACGGCGCAGTTCTTCGAGGCGCTGTCGAACGCGGGCGTCAACATCGAGCTGATCTCGACCTCCGAGATCCGCATCTCGGTCGTCACCCGCGCCGACGACGTCAACGAGGCCGTGCGCGCGGTCCACAGCGCCTTCGGCCTGGACAGCGAAACCGACGAAGCGGTCGTCTACGGAGGAACGGGCCGCTGAGCCCGCGCTTTTCGGTCAGGCGACCAGAACATTTTGGTCTGGACCGCTTGAACGGAAGCCTGTAGGGGCCAGACAATTTCTGCTCCCTGTGTGTTGCAACCGCGCGACGCACAGGGAGCGTCTTTGTGTCAGCGCGCCGCCCTACTGTGCTGCACGCCGGGCGCGGCGCAGCAGCGCCAGGGAAAAGGGGCATTGGGAAAGAGTTGGTACGCATGGGCATATTTGCGACACCGTCAAAAACGGTGCCTTGGGCGTACAACCCTGACGGGGGGACACGTGTCCAACAGGCGTGGCAGAGGCACTCGGCATCGAAGCGGCCCTTGTGGGGCGGAGCAGCGCTCCTGCGCGCCCGCACGTCCGACGGCCGTCCCGCGCAGCCGGCGGGATACCGGTGATCGCGCCCTGGCCCATCGCGCAGATGCCCTCGGACCGCGAACGCGGGGACACTGACCACGCGATGTCAGTCGGGACCACCGTCGACCACCTCACCGAGACCTACCGGGCCCACTACCGCTCCCTGCTCGGCCTCGCCGCACTCCTGCTGGACGACACCGCCTCCTGCGAGGACGTCGTCCAGGAGGCCTTCATCCGCGTCCACTCCGCCCGCAAGCGGGTCCGCGAACCCGAGAAGACCCTCGCCTACCTCCGGCAGACCGTCGTCAACCTCTCCCGCTCCGCGCTCCGCCGCCGCATCCTGGGTATGCGGCTGCTCTCCAAGCCCATGCCCGACATGGCGAGCGCCGAGGAGGGGGCGTACGAGGCGCTGGAGCGCGACGAGTTGAAGGCCGCGCTGCGCAAACTGCAGCGCCGGCAGCGCGAGGTCCTCGTCCTGCGCTACTTCGCCGACATGACCGAAGCCCAAGTAGCCGAAACCCTCGGTATCTCCATAGGCTCGGTCAAGGCGTACGGCTCGCGCGGCCTCGCGGCGCTCCGCGTCGCGATGGAGGCCCCGGCATGACCAACCTGAACCCACCCGGCGGCATGGAACCTGAGAACGACATCAACGGCGGCGGCCCCGAGGAGCGGCTGAGCCCCGACGAACTGGCGCTGCGCCGGCTCCTGCGCGACGCCGTGAGCGACATCCAGCCCGGCCAGGACGCTCTGGACCATCTGCGACGCGCCGTCCCGGCCCGGCGGGCACACCGCCGCCAACTGCTGGCCGGTACCGCGGCCGCGTGTCTGCTGGCCCTGGTCGCGGTCCCCGCGGCCCTCCACGCGGCGAACATCTCCGGATCCGCGAACGCCGGTGCCGCCAGCGCGTCCGATGCCCAGGACACCGGCGGCTCCAGCGGCGACGCGAACGATCCCGCCGCGGGCGGCGGCTCGTCCAGCCCGTCTCCGGGTCAGACCCGCAGTGGAGCCGGCCCCACGGGCACCGGCGACTCCCCGCCGCAGTCCCACCCCGGGGCCTCCGGAACGGCGAACCCCTCCCTCGCGGCCGACACCCCGCTGTGCACCACCGCGGACCTCGGCAACGCCTCCGGCTACGCGGCCGCGGCCGACGCCTCCGGCCGCGTCAGCGGCTGGTTCCAGGTGGCGAACGTCTCCGGGGGCTCGTGTACCGTCGACGGCGGCGGTTCGGTGAATCCCACCGCCCAGGGCTCCGCGGACGCCGCGCGCATCAGCGTCGTCGACCACACCGCGAACGACGGCACCACGCTGCCGGACTCCCCGGGCGGGCCACTGGTCCTCGAATCCGGCCAGAGCTACCGGGTCGACTTCACCTGGGTGCCCGCCGCCGGCGGCGACACCAGCGGCTGCCAGGCCGCGTCCACGCCGACGCCGACCGCGACCTCCACCGACAGCCCCTCCGGCGACGCGTCGGCGCCCCCGGCGGTCGGCTCCGGCTCCGGCTCCGGCCAGGGTTCGCCGAGCGTCCTGCTGAGCCACACCCCGGCGGCCGGCGGGCCGGTCGTCACCGCGACGATCGGCGGCGCCTGCGCCGGGACGATCTACAGGACCGGCGCCATCGCCGTCCCGTAGCCCGTCCCGCAGCACGACCGTAGGCCGTCACCGTGACGGCAACCGGCGGGGGCGGTTCCGTGGAGCGCTCCGGCGCCCCGTACCGTGGACGACGTGTACCGGTTCCTGCTGTCTCCCCGCTGGCTGGGCGGACACCTCTTCGTGGTGTGCGCCGTGGTCTTCTGCACGTTCCTGGGCAGCTGGCAGCTGAGCCGGTTCGAAGCCCGCGTCGACAGCCACCGCGCCACCGGGAACACCCCCGCGGCCACCGCCCGCGAGGCGGTGCCGCTGGACCGCCTGCTGCCACGGGCGACCTCCGCGGTCACCACCGAGACGGCCGGCCGTGCGGTACGGGCCACCGGCCGCTACGACACCGCGCACCAGTTCCTCGTCCCCGGCCGTGAGCTCGACGGACGCACCGGCTACTACGTGCTCACCCCGCTGCTGACCGGCGACGGCGCCGCCGCCCTGCCCGTCGTCCGCGGCTGGCTGCCCGGGGACGCGGACCGCGCGTCCGCCGCCGGCGTGCCCGCACCGCCCGCCGGAGAGGTCACCGTCACCGGGGCCCTGCAGGCCCCCGAGAGCGCCGACACCGACGGCGCGATCGGCCGTGGCGGGCTCCCCGCGGGACAGCTGGGGATCATCAGCGCGGCGTCCCTGGTCAACCTCGTCCCGTACCAGGTGTACGGCGGCTGGATCACCCAGACGGAGGCCGTGCGGGCGCCCCTGAAGGCCGTTCCGCCGGTCGCGCCGAGCGGCACGGGCCTGGACCTCAAGGCCTTTCAGAACCTCGGCTACACCGGTGAGTGGTTCGTCTTCGCGGGCTTCGTGGTCTTCATGTGGTTCCGGCTCGTCCGGCGGGAGGCCGAGACCCGGCGGGACGCCGAGCTCGGCCTCACGGAGGAGGAAGACCCCGCTCCGGCCTCAGCCGCCGAGGTGGCGCCGGACGAAGTCCAGCTCCAGCCGTAGCTGCTTGATCCGCTCGTCGACGACGAGCGAGCCGTGCCCGGCGTCGTAGCGGTAGACCTCGTGCACCTTGCCCAGGCCCGCCAGCCGCTCGACGTAGTTGTCGATCTGCCGGATCGGGCAGCGCGGGTCGTTCACGCCCGCCGAGATGTAGACCGGGGCCTTCACCCGCGCCACGTACGTGATCGGCGAGGACGCCTCGTAGCGGTCCGGGACCTCCTCGGGGGAGCCGCCGAACAGAGTGCGGTCCAGCGCCTTCAGCGCTTCCATCTCGTCGCCGTACGCCGTCACGTAGTCCGCGACCGGCACCGCCGCGAGACCCACCGTCCACAGCTCCGGCCGGGTGCCCAGCCCCAGCAGCGTCAGGAAACCGCCCCAGGAGCCGCCGGACAGCACCAGGCGGGCCGGATCGGCGAAACCCGACTCGACCGCCCACGCGCGGACCGCCTCGATGTCCTCCAGCTCGATCAGGCCGACGCGGTGCTTGAGCGCGTCCGTCCACTCCCGTCCGTACCCCGTGGAACCGCGGTAGTTGACCCGCACCACCGCGTAGCCGTGGTCCAGCCAGGCCGCCGGGCCCGCCGCGAAGGCGTCCGAGTCGTGCCAGGTGGGACCGCCGTGGATCTCGAAGACCGTCGGGTAAGGGCCCTCGCCCTGCGCGGGCCGCTGGACGAGCGCGTGCACCGGCCCGCCCGGCCCGTCCACCCACACGTCCTCCACCGGCAGCGAGCCCGGGGCCCGCTCGCCCGGCGCCTCCAGCACCACCGCGCCGGTCGTCGAGCGCACCTCGGAGGGCGCCGCCGCCGACGACCACAGGAACTCCACCGTGCCGTCCGGACGGGCCGTGGCGCCGCTCACCGAGCCCGCCGGGGTGTCCAGCCGGGTCAGCTCCCCGCTCGCCAGCTCGTAGCGGAAGATCTCGCTGCGGGCCCGGTACGAGTGCACCACCAGCAGCGCCGTACCGTCCGGGTACCACTCCGCGGCGACGTCCCCGGGCAGGTCGATGGCGAGCGGGGTCTCCGTGCCCGCCACGACGTCCCAGATCATCGGCTCCCAGCGGCCGCGCCGCTGGTGCGCCACCAGCAGCCGGGCGTCCCCCAGGACGGGGGCGAAGCCCAGGCACTCCAGGCCCAGCTCCTTCGTGCCGCCCTCGCTGTCGTCCAGCTCCGCGGTCGTCGTGCCGTCCGCGGTGACGACGCGCAGCGCGGAGTGCATCGCGTCCCCGTGCTCGGTGTGCTCGACGACGATCAGCGTGCCGTCCTCCGACAGCGCGCCGACCCCGCCCGACTCCTCGTGCCGGTAGATCTCCACCGGCTCGGCTCCGGGGCGCACGACGTGGATCGTCGTCCCCTCCTCGTCCGTGGAGCGGCCGACCACCGCCAGTCCGTCGCGCCCCAGCGCCAGCCCCGCGGGGTACGAGGCCTCCAGGCCGGGCGCCGCCGGCTCGTCCGGGCCGCCCTCGAAGGGCTGGCGCATCCAGACCCCGAACTCGTCGCCGTCGGTGTCGGCGAACCACCACACCCACGCGCCGTCCGGCGTCAGCGTTCCGTCCGACGTGCCGTTCGGCCGGTCCGTGACCTGCCGCTGCGCCCCGGTCGTCCGGTCCCACGCGTACAGCTCGTACGTCCCCGTCGCATTCGACACGAACAGGCTGCGATGGGGGGCGTCCTCCGCCCACTCCGGCAGTCCGACGCGTGGCGCCCGGAAGCGCTTCTCCCAATCCGGCATACCAGCCATGACGTCGCTCATGGACCCATCAAACCCGATCGCGCGCCGCCGCGGACCGTGGCCGTCGTCACCCGCGGCGATCACGGCCCGGAACCACGATCAGCGCCGTCCCCCGGCCCAGGTCCACGCGCGACCGCGGCGGCGCCCCGTCGCCCTCCTCGTCACGCAGCATCAGCGTCGCGCGACGCTCGTCCAACTCGCTCCGCTTCCCCGGGGAGAAGCTCGCGTGCAGCTGCTCGAAGCCCGTCGAGGACACCTGTCCGCTCCGTCCGCCCCACCGGACGGCCCGCAGCATCTGATCGGCGAACGCCACCCCGATCAGCAGGATCACCAGGCCCGGCAGCGTCATGAACACCACGAACTCCACACCCATGGCCCCACCTTCGCACGGCGGCGACGGCCGGACGAGGGCCCGCGGACACCCCGCCGATACGCTCACGCCATGACCTCGCCCGAACAGCCCCTCGTCCCACCGGGCTTCGCCGTACCGGCACCGCCCGAGACCGGCCGTTTCCGCCTGGAGCCCCTCGGCCCGCGGCACAACGTCTCCGACCACGCCGCGTGGACGTCCAGCATCGACCACATCCGCGCCACCCCCGGCTTCGAGGGGAGCTCCTGGCCGCCGCCGGACGGAATGACCCCGGAGGCCAACCTCGAGGACCTGCGCAGGCACGCGGAGGACTTCGGGCGGCGCACCGGGTTCACCTACACCGTCCTGTCGGTCCCCGGCGGCGACGTCATCGGCTGCGTGTACATCTACGGCTCCCGTCGCGAGCCCGGCCTCACCGACGTCCGCTCCTGGGTCAGCGCCGGCCACGCCGATCTGGACGCCGAGCTCCACCGCGTCGTCGGCGACTGGCTGGCCCGCGCCTGGCCCTTCGAGCGCATCGCCTACGCGCCCCGCTGAGCCCGCGCCGTTCACGCGTTCGGCCCAGTCGGGCCACCCCTGCGCGCACGACGTGTGATGGGCTGATGACGCAGCGGAGCCGCGGGGGGTGCCGGACCGCTCCGCGACAGACCCGGCCCACGGCTCGACGGACGGGACGCACCGAGGGCCATCCCGGCGCCGTCGCCGCTCCCGGCCCCCTTGCGAGGCGGCGTCCGTCAGGCCCCGTCACACGGGCGCACGAGGAAGGCGTGGCGATGATCGCTGTCCGAGACACCGGCGGGATATCCCGGCGCAGGCCACGGCGCGGGCCACTGCGCGGGCTGCGCGGCGCGGTCGCGGTACTGAGTACCTGCGGGCTGCTGCTGACCGCGTCCTGCACGGCCACCGGTCCGCGGCAGCCGTCGGCCGTGACCCGGCTGGCCGCGGCCGGCGCCGCCCGCGGGCCCGGCGCTTCGGATCCCGCGGCCACCGTGCCCCCGGAACTGCGGCGCTACTACGAGCAGCGGCTCGACTGGCAGCCCTGCCAGGACGTGCCCGGGTTCCGGTGCGCCACCGTGACCGTCCCCCTGGACTACGCCCACCCGGAGAACGGCGACATCCACCTGACCGCCGCCCGCCTGAAGGCCGAGGGCGACGGCCGGGCCCGTGTCGGCTCGCTCCTGGTCAACCCCGGCGGCCCCGGCGAGTCCGCCGTCGACTACCTGGTGGCCGCCGCCGGCACCTTCTCCCCGGCCACGCGCGCCGCGTACGACCTGGTCGCCCTCGACCCGCGCGGCGTGCAGTACAGCACCCCCCTGGACTGCGGGACCGACACCGCGGCGACCCCCATGGGCTTCGGCCTGCGGATCTCCGGCGACGCGGCGGAGATCGACACGTCGTACAAGGCCTTCGAGGAACTCGCCGACGCGTGCGAGCGGCACGCCGGTGAACTGCTGCCCCATCTCGGCACCCCCGACGCGGCGCGTGACATGGACGTCGTGCGAGCGCTCCTCGGCGACGAGCGGCTGCACTACCTCGGCTACTCGTACGGCACCTACCTGGGCGCGACGTACGCCGAACTCTTCCCCTCGCGGGTCGGCCGCATGGTCCTCGACGGCGCCGTCGATCCCGCGGTCGACGGCTACCGGGAGAACCTGGACAGCACCGTCGGCTACCAGGTGGCCTGGGAGTCCTTCGCGGCCGACTGCGCCGCCCGTCCCGACTGCCCGGTGGGGCACTCCGTCGAGGAGGCCGGCCGCGTCCTGAACACCCTGCGGGCGAAGCTGGACCGGACCCCGATCCGGCACGGCAAGGACACCACCGTCACCGGGGACGACCTCATCACCGCGGTCATCACGGCACTGCGGGAGGCCTCGTGGGAGGAACTGCGCACCATGCTGGCCCAGGTGCTGGCCGGGGACACCACCGAACTGCAGCAGTTCGCCGGCACGGACGAGAACGACTCCGGCAACGCCACGGACGCGCTCCTCGCGATCGACTGCCTGAGCTCCAGCCTCGGCGCGCGCTTCTCCAGCGCGCAGGCCCAGGCGGCGCTGCCCGCGTTCCTGCGCGCCTCGCCCCAGTTCGGCGACTCGCTGGCGACGTTCCTGGTGCTGTGCACCCACTGGCCGGTCCCCCCGACCCAGGCCCCGCACCCCATCGCCGCCCCCGGTGCCGCCCCGATCCTCGTCGTCGGCACCACCCGCGACCCCGCCACCCCCTACCCCTGGGCGCAGTCGCTCGCCCGCCAGCTCGACTCCGGCCGGCTCCTCACCTACGACGGCGACGGGCACACCGCCTACCACCGCGGCAGCACCTGCATCGACACCGCCGTGGACGACTATCTGACGCACGGCCGGCTCCCGGCCGCCGGCACGATCTGCGACTGAACGCCGGCGGGTTCGCCGGACGGACGGTCCGTCGGGCACAGGAAAGGGCCCGGAGGGCGGGCAGGCCTCCGGGCCCTTTCCTGTGCCTCAGAGCAGGTCGGGCCGGATCACCCAGGGATGCGTGGCCGTCGTCTCGGTGCCGTCGGCGAGGACACCGACGACCCGGTAGTACGAGATGCGCCCGAGCGGCTGGGTCTCGTCGAGATACGCGTACAGCGGGGTACCCGCCGCCGCGGGTTCGGTGTGCAGCGGCTCGTAGGCACGCGTCTGCGGGTCGAACCGGCTCACCCGGTACTCCGTGATGTCGGCGCAGACGGCACCCTCGCACCGCCAGTTCACCACGCCGACGTCCTCGGCGTCGATCCAGCCCCCGCCGCTGTACAGGGGGCCCTTGTCCCCGCCGACCGGCTCGGACGGGGTGGTGTCCAGTTCCGTGGCGGTCACGGTGGCGATGGACGGGTCGGCGGGACTGAGCCCATTGCCCCAGATGTCCGTCGCCCAGACGGTGTAGACGTACGTCTCGCCGTTCGGGCGGCCGATGCAGAGCATGGCCAGCGGATCGTCACTCGCGTCCGTGCACGTCCCGAACGGCGTGCCGGCGCCCCACTTCACCGTGCCGTCGCTCTGCCGTACGCCGACCAGGCCCCGGTAGGAGGCGATGTCGTCGTCGGCCGGCTTGTTCCAGCGCAGGACCATCCCGTCGGCACGGGGCGTGGCGGTCAGGCCCGTGACGGGGAGCGGCGGGGTGCGGTCGGCGGTGGTGACGGTGACCGGGTCGGAGACCGCCGACCTGTTGCCCCGGCCGTCGGTGAGGGTGACGCCGTAGGTGTACGTGGTGTCGAGCGCCCAGGCGGTGTCGTAGCAGTGGAACGACAGGTCGCCGGAGTCCGTGGCGGTGGCGGTGTCGGCGTCCGGGCACTCGACCGGCACCGCGTCCGTGCCGAGGGTGGCGCCCGGTGAGCGGACCACGGCGAAGTGCGCGCCGTTGTCCAGCTCGTCCGACGTGGGGATCGGCGGCGCGCTCCAGGTGAGCAGCACGTTGTTCCGGGAGGGCAGCGCCCGCAGGTTCCGGGGCGCGTCCGGGGGCCTGCGGTCGACGCCGTCGGCCGTGACCGGCGCCGAGTACGCACCGGCGTTCCCGGCCGCGTCGTAGGCGCGCACCACGTAGGTGTGCTTCACCGTCAGATCCGCTGCGAGGTCGGTGTACGAGGTGCCCGTGAGGCGCTGGACGAGGGTCTGCGCGCCCGTGGTGGGGTTCTTCTCGTACAGCTCGTACCCGGCCGCGTCCGTCACCGGGCTCCAGCCGATCACCATCCCGTACAGGTCGCCCTGAACGGTCAGCCCCGCGGGAGCGGCCGGACCGGTGCGGTCCGGGGTGGTCACGGACTGGTCCGCGGTGCCGGCCGACTCGTTGCCGGCCTTGTCGTAGGCGCGGACTTCGTAGAGGTAGGCCTGGCCGGTCGGGGGCGGGGTGTCGGTGTACGACGTGAGGGTGGTGGTCGCCAGGGGCCCGCTGCCGAAGGAGGTGCCCTGCAGGCGCCGGTAGACGCGGTACCCGGCGAGGTCCATCTCCTTGTTCTTGCCCCACGTCACCTTGGCCTTGCCGGTCGCGGTGTCGTAGGCCACCGCGGCACCGGTAGGCGCCAGCGGCTTGACCTTGTCGACGGTGGCCGAGGTCCGCGGCGTGTAGGCGAACTTGACGTTGGCGGCGCCGGTCCAGTTCACGAAGTCGACCCGGAGGGTGTGCTTGCCCGAGGGGACGGTCACGTTGACCGTCCGGGAGACGGTCGTCGAGACGTTCTTCCACAGGTCGATCCTGCGCACACCGTCCAGGTAGACGCGGATGCCGTCGCGGGAGGAGGCGGCGAAGGAGAACGGGCCGCCGGAGCCGAAGTCGCGGGTGACGGACCAGCGGACGGAGAAGTTGTTCACGGGAAGACCGGCGGCCGGGGACCCGGTGCCCCAGTTCTGGTCGATGACGGAGTCGCAGTCCGTCTTCTTCGGGGTGCCGGAGAGGGTGGTGTTAGCGAAGAACTGCCGCGTGAAAACGGGGGATGCGCATCCCGTGGCCGCCGTCGCGGTGACGGGCGTCATGATCAGGCCGCCCGCACCGGCGGCGAGCGCGACGGCGGTGGCAAACGCGACCGGCCTGCTTCTGTTGGGGTTCATGCGTTCCTTCGGTCCTGATGGTCAACGGATGGCAAAACCGTTGACGATCAGGACTCACGGGGACGCCATTTGGTTGTACCGGTTCTTGCCTGCGTTCGTGCCCCGCTGGAACGTCCGGTGTCCGCCCCCGCCGGCGCGGTCGTCGCTCAGGGGGTCGGTGCCGGGCGTCGTCGGTCGCACCGGCCACTCGGGGACCGCGGTCGCTGAGGAGGTCTACCGGAAGCGGATCCGCCCCGCGATCCGGACAGGGGCGGTCGTGATGGACGGCATCTTCAGGCGCGATCCGAAGCCGTGGACACTCACTGAGACACTCAACAGCAGGAAGGGCCGGTTTCCTCCAGTGAGGAAACCGGCCCTTCCTGCATTTTCCGAAGTCGGGGTGGCGGGATTTGAACCCACGGCCTCTTCGTCCCGAACGAAGCGCGCTACCAAGCTGCGCCACACCCCGGTGTTGCTTCCTGGCCTCGGGCCCGGCGCAACGAGGATTACTCTAGCGGACCTCCCGCTGGAGACGAAATCCGGTTTTCGCGGACGGCTCAGGCGCGCGGCGTCAGGGTGAGCAGGGTGGCCTCGGGCGGGCAGGCGAAGCGGACCGGGGTGTAGCGGTTGGTGCCGCAGCCGGCGGATACGTGCAGGTAGGAGCGGTGACCCGCGGCCTCGTGGGTGGACAGGCCCTTGACCCGGTCCGCGTCGATGTCGCAGTTGGTGACAAGGGCGCCGTAGAAGGGGATGCACAGCTGGCCGCCGTGGGTGTGACCGGCGAGGACCAGCGGGTAGCGGTCGGCGGTGAAGGCGTCGAGCACGCGCAGATACGGGGCGTGGACGACGGCCAGGGAGAGGTCGGCGGTGGAGTCCGGGCCGCCGGCGATCTCGGCGTAGCGGTCGCGCCGGATGTGGGGATCGTCGAGGCCGGCGAAGGCGATCTCGATGCCGTCGTCGAGCTTGAGGCGGCCGCGGGTGTTGTTGACCCCGACCCAGCCGGCCACGTCGAAGGCGTCGCGGATCTCCTCCCAGGGGTTGCGGATGACGCCGATGGCGGGGTTGTTCTGGCCGTTGAGGCCGTGCGTGCCCCGGAGGCGCTCGACGATGTAGCGGGCGGGGTTGCGCGGGGTGGGTCCGTAGTAGTCGTTGGATCCGAAGACGTACACCCCGGGGAGGTCGAGCAGGGGGCCGAGGGCGTCCAGCAGCTCGGGGACGCCGTGGGGGTCGGAGAGGTTGTCACCGGTGTTCACCACGAAGTCCGGGCGCAGGCCGGCCAGCGACTGCAGCCAGCGGCGCTTCTTGTTCTGGCCGCGGACCATGTGGATGTCGGAGACCTGCAGGACGCGGATCGGCCGCATCCCGGTGGGCAGCACCGGCACCCGCACTCTGCGCAGGCGGAAGGACCGCGCCTCGATTCCGGCCGCGTAGGCCACGCAGGCCGCGCCGGCAGCTGTGATGCCCAGGGGTACTCCGTATCGCGCGCGCATGGGGTCCATGGTGGCAGACGGCTCGTCAGGGATAAATTTCCGGCCCTCCCGGCGGCGACCTGGCAGACTCGACGGCATGACCACCACGCTCAAGCAGCGTCTGCAGGACGACCTCACGGCTGCCATCAAGGGGCGGGACGAGCTGATCTCGTCCACCCTCCGTCTCACCCTCACCGCGATCACCAAGGAGGAGGTCGCGGGCAAGGAGGCGCGCGAGCTCTCCGACGACGAGGTGCTGAAGGTGATCGCGCGCGAGGCGAAGAAGCGCCGGGAGGCCGCCGACGCCTTCGAGCAGGGCGGCCGCAAGGACGCCGCGGAGCGGGAGCTGGCCGAGGGCGAGGTGCTGAACGCGTACCTGCCGAAGCAGCTGGACGACGCGGAGCTGGCCGGCATCGTCGCCGAGGCGATCAAGGAGTCGGGGGCCGAGGGGCCGAAGGCGATGGGCGCGGTCATGAAGGTCGTGAACCCGAAGGTCGCCGGCCTGGCCGAGGGCGGCCGGGTCGCCGCCGAGGTGCGCAGGCAGCTCGCGGGCGGCTGAGGCCGCCGGGCCCTGGCGAGGCCGCCGGAACCCCGGGACACCGGCCGGTCCCCGCGGTCCCGCGGCCGGCTTCGAGGAGGAGCTGTCCCGGATCCGGGAGACCCCGCCGGACAGCGCCCTCGAGCATCTGGCCGTGTCGCTCGGCGGCCCG